>NZ_JBBMEI010000063.1:0-18024 GCF_040096655.1 Blautia intestinihominis
AAACGCTGCTGACCGGGTCACCTGTCGCAATCCTTACATACAGCTGTCCTTTATCAAAAATAATATTCCCGGCAGCCCTGTTTCCCTCAGAGTCGTTAAAATAAAATCTTGCTGCATTTCCGGCTACTTCTGCCGTAACATCTGCCGTAACAGACTGGCTCTGATTGCGGTCGGTCTGATAAAAACTGAACGAAATCTTATCCAGACTGATGTCGTAGACATTGATCGTTGCAGTTCCATCCGTACTGTACCAGTAATCCCAGAAATCATTCGGGTCAAAAGCCGCCACGACCGTCGGAACCGGGGTCGGTGTTGCTGTCGGACTCGGAGTCGGACTCGGAGAAGGTGTCACAGAAGCAGTCGGAGCTGCCGTCGGTACATTCTTAAGTGCCTCCATCGCCTCCTGCTTTTGTCTTGCCTCGATCCTGGTCTTTCTGATTCCTGCCAGCAGAATTGCAGCTGCACCAAATATAATAAAAAGTGAGATCAGGATCTTCAGCAGTATCTTAAGTCTTTGTTTTTTTCTCATCTGTGTCACCTCGATTTTCCGACAGTTCCTTACCAGAAGCCTCTGTCTTTGTTACTCTTTTCCGCTCCAGCAGTATGTGCAGAGCTTACATGGTTCAATATCTATGGATGCAGTCAGATCGTCCAGACGATGATATTTCAGGGTGGTAAAATTAAGTTCCTTACGGATCTCCTCCAGCATCTCCTTGTAGTTCGTGGAATCCGGATCTGCATAGTCCGCAAGGATCTTGTCATCTACATTCTCTCCCTCTCTCTTCGCGATCACTCTCCTGGTGATCAGATCCATCTCGGATTTGGAACGGGAGAAATTCAGATATTTACATCCATAAAGCAGCGGCGGGCAGGCAGGACGGATATGTACTTCCTTCGCACCGTTGCGGTAAAGAAATTCTGTTGTCTCGCGAAGCTGTGTACCGCGGACAATAGAATCGTCAATCATCAAAAGGCTCTTGTCCTTAATCAGTTTGTGCACCGGGATCAGTTTCATTCTGGCGATCAGGTTTCTCTGGCTCTGCTGTGTCGGCATGAAAGAACGCGGCCAGGTCGGTGTATATTTGATAAACGGACGGGCAAAAGGTACACCGGAACGGTTCGCATAACCGATCGCATGGGCGATTCCGGAATCCGGGACACCGGCTACAATGTCAGGATGCACCTGTCCTGCATCTCTCTCGGCGAGCATATCACCACATTTATAACGCATTTCCTCTACATTGACACCTTCGTAGGTCGAAGTCGGATATCCATAGTATACCCAGAGGAAGGAACAGATACGCATCTTTTCTCCTGGTTTCTGAAGCGTTTCGATTCCTTCCGAAGTCACAAAAACGATCTCGCCAGGTCCCAGAGATTTCTCATCTTCGTATCCAAGATTAATGTATGCATGGCTCTCAAAAGAAACACAGCGTGCATCCTCCTTGCGTCCGATGATCAGCGGTGTACGTCCCAGGCGGTCTCTGGCTGCGATCAGTCCTTTCGGAGTCAGAAGCAGCATCGTCATCGAACCGTCGATCACTTCCTGTGCGTAACGGATCCCCTCTGCAATAGAATCCTTGGTGTTGATAAGAGATGCGACCATTTCTGTAGGATTTACGTTTCCCCCGCTCATTTCAAGGAAATGTGTACATCCGTCTTTGAAGCATTTCTCGATCAGTTCTTCCATATTGTTGATCTTGCCGACTGTTGTGATCGCAAAATTCCCAAGATGAGAACGGACCAGGAGCGGCTGTGGTTCATTATCTGAGATACAGCCGATTCCAAAATTCCCCTGCAGTTCAGAAACATCTTTGTCAAATTTGGTACGGAACGGTGAGTTTTCGATATTATGTATCGCACGGTCAAAACCTTTCTCCGGATCATACACTGCCATTCCGCCTCTTCTGGTTCCCAGATGAGAATGATAATCAATTCCAAAAAACAAATCCAGCACGCAGCTGGTTTTTGAAGCTACTCCAAAAATTCCACCCATGTCGTTTTTCTCCTTATTTTTTCTCTTTGATGATTCCTCGCCGGTATGCGTCCAGAAGCTGCATCAGCTCGCCAATCTTTTCCTTGAGAGCAATTCCGGTATCTGTATCTCCTACCAGTCTTCTCTTTGTTGTATAATGAACCGCTACCCGGTTGGAAACAATATCACTTTCTTTTGAAACCGCATCTTCCGCAGAAGTAAATGACTCATGTGCACAGAGGATCAGTCCGTAGGAATTGTATACCAGTGTGTATCCTGCAATTCCGGTAACCTTGTGGTATGCTTTGCAAAAACCACCGTCGATGACAATAACTTTGCCGCCGCATTTGACCGGGCTCTCGCCTTCTCCCTGATGTACCGGCACATGTCCGTTGATGATGTGCCCCTTCGCAGGATCCAGTCCAAACTCTCTGAGAAGACTGTCTATCACTTCTTCGTTTTCCAGAAGACGATAATATGCACCTTTCACTTCTTTGTGCGTTGCCTTGTCTGCAATAAAATATCTTTCAAATGTTGTCATCTTGTCTTTGCCGAACAACGGGGAGTTCGGGCTCGCCCAGATAAACCAGAGGATATCCCTGCCCTTACGCTGCTCTTCGTTGTCCACAGCAAAAAACGCTCTCCTTACATAAGCCTCCAGTACATCATAGAGTTCTTTGCCCTTGTAAGTCTTGCCATAGATCTGGACTTCCTTGAGACTTCCATCCTCATTCAAAGGAATACATCCGTGGAACAGAAGATTTCCGTTGAAAGTCTTGTAGAGACCGCCTTTGTCAAGCAGAAGGCTCATATGTTTCTGCAACTTCTCACAGTTACGGAATGCAGATTCCAGACGTTCCATCACGTCCTTCTCACCTGCGCTCAGCTCATATGGCTTCTTCCAGTCGATCGTCGGGAAATTTGTATCCAGCAGTGGATATTCCTTACCGTCAGGAAGTGTGATCGTGCATTTTTCCGGATCGATCCGATGGAGCAGACAGCGGTTTTCCATGTGGAATTCCTTATGACGGCGGATGAGCTGGCCTTCCAGTTTGAACTGGATGATAGCGATCGCCTTGTGCATCTTCTGTCCAAGGTCTTTCTCGGCTGCATTATAATTAGAAGTTCCCTTCATCTCAAACACACTGCACGGATCATCCTTGTATACTTCCATCGCAAACGTTGCAAGCGGCAGAAGGTTGATCCCATATCCATCCTCCAGGATATCCTGATTTCCATAGCGGAGACTGTTTCTGAGGACTGTTGCGATGCAGGACTGCTGTCCAACAGCTGCTCCCATCCAGACTGCATCATGATTTCCCCACTGAATGTCCAGAGAATGGTACTCCATCAGACGGTCCATAATGAAATGAGGTCCCGGTCCACGGTCAAAAATATCTCCCAGAATATGAAGGTGATCGACAACAAGACGCTGGATCAGCTCTGCCAGGGCTATGATGAAATTCTCCGCACGGCCGATCTCAATGATCGTATTTACGATAGAATCATAATAAGCTTCTTTGTCCAGGACTTCTGCCTTCTCCGTGATCAGTTCCTCGATCACATAAGCATAATCTGCCGGCAGTGCCTTGCGGACTTTGGATCGGGTATATTTGGATGCAGTGGTCTTGCAGACTTCGATCAGACGGTACAACGTGATCTTGTACCAATTTTCCATATCTTCTTCTATCTTTTTGACCAGACGCATCTTTTCTTTCGGATAGTAGATAAGCGTAGCCAGCGCACGCTTGTCACTGTTGCTTAAGGTATGTCCGAATACATCGTCGATCTTCTTGCGGACTGCACCCGAACCGTTGCGGAGCACATGGGCAAATGCCTCATATTCTCCATGGATATCTGACATAAAGTGTTCTGTTCCTTTTGGAAGGTTCAGAATAGACTGCAGATTAATGATCTCTGTCGATGCCTTTCCGATCGTCGGATACAGTTCTGCCAGTCTCTGTAAATACCTTAATTCCTCTTTTTTCATCTTCTTCTCCTTTAACTATGGTAGCATATCCGGTCCCCATACCGGTAATCCCAAATTTCAGACAAGCACATTGTCAAATAATGAAAACTGATTGGACTGCGGGATATCCCCAAAAATTCCCAGGTCGTCCATCAGGTCAATGACTGTCTTGCTGACCTTTGTCCTGTCGCGGAAGTCATCTTTTGACAGGAATTTGCCCTGCTTTGCAGCATCTACAACTGCTTCTGCCGCCTTGTCACCCATTCCGTCGATACAGTTCAGTGCCGGCATCAGCTTGCCGTCAATGATCTGGAATCTGTTTGCTTTTGCCTTGTACAGATCGATCGGAAGGAATTCGATCCCTCTCGCGTACATTTCCTGTACGATCCTCATGTCACGGATCGAATCCTGTTCTTTCTTGGAAGCCTCGTCGCCTTTTTTGCGGATCTCTGCAAGATAATAGTCCAGACGTTCCCTTCCCATACACATGGTCTCATAGGAAAAAGCCGTCGCACGGATACTGAAAAATGCCGCATAATATGCCAGCGGCTTGAACACCTTGAACCACGCGATCCTCCACGCCATCATAACGTAAGCCGCCGCATGCGCTTTCGGGAACATGTACTTGATCTTTTTGCAGGACCAGATGTACCATTCCGGAACCTTATGTTCTCTCATGGTAGTTTCCCACTCATCACGAAGTCCCTTACCCTTACGGACACTCTCCATGATGGTAAACGCAAGACTGCTCTCTACGCCCATGCTGATAAGGTAGATCATGATATCATCTCGCGTACAGATCGCAGTGGAAATCGTCGCCTTGCCCTCCTCAATCAGAGTCTGCGCATTTCCAAGCCATACGTCCGTACCATGAGACAGACCCGCGATACGAACAAGATCAGAAAAATATTTCGGCTTCGTGTCGATCAACATCTGCATCGCGAAATCTGTACCAAACTCCGGGATTCCAAGGCATCCCAGTTTACAGCCGCCGATATCCTCCGGTTTGATTCCCAATGCATCCGTACTTGCAAAAAGCGACATGACTTCTTTGCTGTCCAGAGGTACATCACGGGCACTTAAGCCTGTAAGGTCCTCGAGCATACGGATCATTGTCGGATCATCGTGTCCTAGAATATCAAGTTTCAGAAGGTTTCCGTCAATGGAATGATAGTCGAAATGTGTCGTGATGATATCACTGTTTTCGTCGTTTGCCGGATGCTGTACCGGTGTGAATTTCTCGATCTCTACACCTACCGGAAGAACGATGATTCCACCCGGATGCTGGCCTGTCGTTCTTCGGATTCCCGTACAGCCCTTGACGATCCGGTTGATCTCGCAGTAACGCTTGTGCTGGCCACGCTCTTCGTAATAATTCTTGACATAACCGAATGCCGTTTTCTCTGCCAGGGTACCAATCGTACCAGCCTTGAATGTCTGACCTTTTCCGAAGATAACCTCTGTATATCTGTGCGCATTCGCCTGATATTCTCCGGAGAAGTTCAGGTCGATATCCGGCTCCTTGTCACCCTTGAAACCAAGGAATGTCTCGAACGGGATATCAAATCCTTCTTTGTTCAGCTTCGTGCCGCATTTCGGGCAGATCTTATCCGGCATATCGCAACCTGCCATACCGCCGAATTTCTTTACCTCCGGCGAATCAAAATCATGATATTTGCAGTTCGGGCACAGATAATGTGGCGGAAGCGGATTAACCTCCGTGATACCGGACATCGTCGCCGCGAGCGAAGATCCTACTGATCCTCGCGAGCCTACCAGATAACCATCCTCATTGGACTTCCATACCAGTTTCTGTGCGATGATATACATAACGGCATATCCATTGGAAATGATAGAGTTCAGTTCTCGGTTCAGTCGTTCCTCCACGATCTCCGGAAGGTTTTCTCCGTACATCTCATGCGCTTTATTGAAGCAGATATCCTTGAGATCCTGGTCGGAATTCTCGATGACCGGAGGGAACTTGTCCGGATGAATCGGGGAGATCTTCTCGATCATATCCGCGATCTTATTTGTGTTCGTGATAACGACTTCTTCCGCCTTCTCACTTCCCAGATAGGAAAATTCCTCCAGCATCTCCTCTGTAGTGCGGAGATAAAGCGGGGCCTGATTATCTGCATCCGAGAAACCGTTTCCTGCCATGATGATCCGTCGGTAGATCTCATCCTCCGGATCCATAAAGTGTACGTCACAGGTCGCAACGACCGGTTTCTTGAACTGGTCTCCCAGTTTGACGATCTTCTTGTTGATCTCGATCAGGTCCTCATTGGAATTCACGCGGTCATTTTTTTCATCTGCGATCATAAACGCATTGTTTCCAAGCGGCTGGATCTCCAGATAATCATAAAAATTGACAAGTCTCGCGATCTCCGGTTCCGGTGCATTTCGAAGCAGTGCCTGATACAGTTCGCCCGCTTCGCAGGCACTTCCGATCAGAAGTCCCTCTCTGAGTTCAAGGAAAAGGCTCTTCGGCACACGAG
The DNA here is from genome assembly GCF_040096655.1 of Blautia intestinihominis. Lineage (NCBI taxonomy): Bacteria > Bacillati > Bacillota > Clostridia > Lachnospirales > Lachnospiraceae > Blautia > Blautia intestinihominis. The sequence continues at coordinate 6,443 of NZ_JBBMEI010000063.1, forward strand.
GCCGCCTTCTGTAATATTTCAGATGAGACTGGCTTACCAGTTTGTACAGGTTCACGCGTCCTGTCTCATTTCTGGCAAGGATGATTGCATGATAAGTCGGGAGTTTCTTGATCGTGTTGACAGAGACATTTCCCTGCTCATTCAGCGTATCTACATCAAAAATATCCCTCTCCCGAAGCATCTCCACAAACCGCACAAAGATCTCGGCCGTACATGCCGCATCATCTACTGCCCTGTGGTGATGGTCCAGAGAAACACCGACTGCTTTGGCAACCGTATCCAGCTTGAATCGGTTCAGTGCCGGCAGAAGGAATCGTGCCATTCCAACGGTGTCCACATACGTATATTCCTGTGGAAGTCCCTGACGCTTGCAGTTCTCAATGATAAAACTCATATCAAAGTCTGCATTGTGCGCAACCATGACCGCGCCCTCACAAAATTCCAGAAACTTCGGAAGGATTGTCTGGATATCCGGTGCATCCATGACCATAGAATCATTGATGCTGGTCAACTGCTCGATCCTGTACGGGATCGGAACCTTCGGATTGACAAAAGTGGAAAAACGGTCTGTGATCACGCCCTTTTCGACACGTACCGCACCGATCTCAATGATCTCGCAGGTCAGCGGGGAAAATCCTGTCGTCTCGATATCAAATACGACAAATTTGCCGTCCATCGACTGTCCCTCGCTGTTGGTAACGATCCCCTTGAGGTCATCTACGAGATACGCTTCCATACCGTAGAGTACCTTGAAATCAGAGTCCTTCGGCACACAGCCGCCCCATGCATCAAAGCAGTGGTTTGCCTCCGGGAATGCCTGTACAACGCCATGGTCCGTGATCGCGATCGCCTTGTGTCCCCATTCATACGCACGCTTGACGAGATCCTTCGCTGTGGTAACACCATCCATATCGCTCATCTTGGTATGGCAGTGAAGCTCGACTCGCTTCTGCGGACTGGTGTCCATCCTCATGCTCCTGAAATCTGCGATCTTCTTGATCCCGGAGATCGAACCGATCGTCAGCTCACTGTCAAAACGATCGATCGTGGTGACACCCTTGAATTTCAGGAACGCACCTTTCCTGACATGTTCGGTCACTTCCGGAACCTGTTCATTTCGAAGGAACATCTTGATCACAATGGAATCCGTAAAATCTGTGACAGTAAGGATCAGGATCGTCTTCTCGTTTCGGATCTCTCTTGCCTCTACTTCTTCTACCTGACAGCGGATCATGACCTCGCCCATCTCACCGGTGATTGACTCCAGCGGGATCGTATCTCCTTCAAAATCCCTTCCATATACAACGTCCGGATTGCTGTCCTTACGGAAGCCTCCACGATAATCGTTCTGCTGTCCTTTTTTCTTGTCAAAAAACTTCGATTTCTGTTCCTGTCCGGATTTTTTGGTGTCCTTTGTTTTGGAACTGTCGGATTTTTCCTTTGTCGCTTCTTCTGCTGTGTTTTCCTGTGCTTCGGCAGTCTCCGGAGTCAGTTTTGCATGTTTCAAGACATTGGCAACTTCCTGCCGGATCTGAAGTGCAGCATTTCTGCGGTACTTGCTCTCCTGTACTTCCTGGAAATCAAGGTTGATCTTAAGATTCATTCCACAGCGCTCGCAAAAAACCTTATGCAGATATTCCACAAGGATCTCGCTTTTTTCCCTTGAAATCACAGAATCCGGAAGGACCAGATCCATCTCCTCATCTGATGGGAAAGTAATCTGCGCCCGCTTGAACAGATTATATTCCAGCATATTGTAATTTTTCAGTTCCAGTTCCATGCTGGCACGGTAGATCTCGAGGAAATTCGACGGAGAATACTGCTTCGACAGATGAAATCTCTCGATCACAGTCACGCACATCTCCATTCCCGGGAAACACTGCCGTTCGATCTGATCTTCCAGTGCAAAAATAAACTTCTTGTGGATCCAGCGTTCACTGTGGATGTAGACCCAGAGCCTTGTTTTTGCAGGATTGCAGGTCACCCTGGAAACTGTGACCATTTCCAGCCATTCTTTTAGCTGATCTTTCAACTTCAGGCTTGGAAATACGTCAAAAAATTCTTTTTCCATGTCTGATGCCTCTTTCTTACGCTTCCCAGTGGAGCAGTTCGTCTCTTAACGTATCCAGAAGTTCTTCCTCCGGTACTTTCTTTACGATTTCTCCTTTTTTGATCAGAAGTCCTACACCGACTCCACCGGCGATTCCGATATCCGCTTCCTTCGCTTCTCCCGGTCCATTGACTACGCAGCCCATGACCGCTACTTTGATATCCAGCGGAATGTCCTGAACCATCGCCTCTACCTTGTTTGCAAGGCCGATCAGGTCGATACGGGTACGGCCGCAGGTTGGACAGGACACAACTTCAATGCCTCCTTTGCGAAGCCCCAGTGTCTTGAGGATTCGTTTGGCTGATTTGATCTCTTCAAGCGGAGCTCCTGTCAGGGAAACGCGGATCGTGTCACCGATTCCCTGATACAGAATGATCCCGAGTCCGACTGCTGATTTGATATTTCCGGAATACAAAGTTCCTGCCTCTGTGATCCCTACGTGAAGCGGGTGGTCGGTCTTCTGGGCGATCAGTTCATGCGCCCTGGCACACATCATGACATCAGAGGATTTGATGCTGATGACCAGATTGTCATAGCCCATTTCTTCTATGATATGGACTTTGTCCAGTGCACTCTCTACCAGTCCCTCGGCAGTAACTCCATGGTATTTCTCCACCAGTTCTTTCTCAAGAGAACCGCTGTTGACGCCGACACGGATCGGAATATTTCTCTCCTTTGCAACATCTACGACTGCCTGGATCCTGTCTCTGCTTCCGATGTTGCCCGGATTGATACGGATCTTGTCTGCGCCGTTCTCCATTGCTGCGATCGCAAGGCGATAATCAAAATGGATATCTGCCACAAGCGGAATGTGGATCTGTTTCTTGATCTCACGGAGTGCCTCGGCAGCTTCCATTGTCGGAACTGCACAGCGGATGATCTCACATCCTGCCGCCTCCAGTTCAAGGATCTGACGGACAGTTGCCTCCACATCTTCTGTCTTGGTATTTGTCATAGACTGGATAAGGACAGGGTTTCCTCCTCCGATCTTTCTGTTTCCTATCTGTACTACCTTTGTATGGTCGCGATACATAAGTTTCCCTCCATTTTATCGTATTTCACATACACCTGATTTTCTGAAAAAAACGGAGCCGCCTTCAGAGAGACTGCCCCTTCTCTGCTTCATATTATAACGAACTGGGGTATAAAATACAAGTTTTCATTGAAGTCACCACAATAAAGTGCTAAAATAAAAACAAAAGTTACTGCAAACAGAATGAACAGTAACAATGACAGCCATACGGAATGGAGGAATATATATTATGGAAAAAAAGAACATTGACTGGGGCAGCATAGGATTCGGCTATATCCCGACAGATTATCGTTATGTTGCCAACTTCAAGGACGGCAAATGGGATGAAGGAGAACTGACCACAGACCCGAATGTAGTACTGAATGAATGTGCCTGTGTTTTCCAGTATGCACAGACTGTATTCGAAGGCATGAAAGCCTATACAACAGAAGACGGACATATCGTTACTTTCCGTCCTGACCTCAACGCAGAGCGTCTTGCAAACTCCGCAAGGAGACTGGAAATGCCAGTATTCCCGGAGGATCGTTTTGTAGATGCTGTTGTCAAGACCATCAAAGCAAACGAAGCTTACGTACCGCCATACGGCTCAGGTGCAACCCTGTATGTACGTCCGTACATGTTCGGAAGCAACCCGGTTATCGGTGTTAAACCGGCTGATGAATATCAGTTCCGTATCCTGACCACACCAGTAGGACCATACTTCAAGGGTGGCGCAAAGCCGATCACGATCCGTGTCACAGACTTTGACCGTGCTGCACCGCATGGAACAGGACACATCAAAGCTGGTCTTAACTACGCAATGAGCCTTCATGCGATCATGGATGCACATCGTCAGGGATACGATGAGAACATGTACCTTGACTCCGCAACAAGAACCAAAGTTGAGGAGACAGGTGGAGCAAACTTCATCTTCGTAACCAAAGACGGCACTGTTGTAACACCGAAGTCCAACAGCATCCTTCCATCCATCACACGTCGTTCCCTGATCTATGTTGCTGAACATTATCTCGGACTCAAAGTTGAGGAACGTGAAGTATATCTGGATGAAGTCAAAGACTTCGCAGAATGCGGACTTTGCGGAACTGCTGCAGTTATCTCTCCAGTTGGCAAGATCGTTGACCACGACAAAGAAATCTATTTCCCAAGTGGAATGGAAGAAATGGGACCGACAACCAAGAAACTGTACGAGACACTGACAGGTATCCAGATGGGACGCATCGAAGCTCCAGAAGGATGGATCAAAGTTATCGAATAATTTACCCGTTAGATCAGACAAGGTGTGGAGAATTTTCCACACCTTGTTTTTTGCTCTGTTATGAAATTTACTGTCCTATTTTACTCTCTCATATTTCACGAATGTATATTCCAGGTCAAAATATGTCTGCTCATCGCTTTCTGCAGTCACTTTCCACTCCGGCATCTCGTCAAGATTCGGGAAGTAGCTGTCTGCTTCGTATGCAAAATCGATCTTGGTCACATGTGCAGTGTCACAGTATGGAAGGAGCTGTTTGTACACACTGTCTCCACCGATGCAGTATACCTGATCGGACGGATATTTCTTAATTTCCTCCAGAAGTTCCTCGATCGTATGAACGATAATAGCATCTTTTACCTTGTAATCTTTATTTCCGGTAAGAACAATATTGGTTCTGTTCTTGAGCGGAAGTCCGTTTGGAAAGCTTTCCAGTGTCTTGCGCCCCATGACAACGACTTTGCCTGTTGTCTCCTGGCGGAACATCTTCATGTCTGCCGGGATGCTTACAAGAAGTTTGTTATCTTTGCCGATGGCCCAGTTTTTGTCTGCTGCTACGATAATATTCATGTTAAAATCCCCTTCTGTTTTTATTGGTTTCTTCTGACGATCAGATCGCGATTGGAATGTTTTTGATCTGCGGCCAGGTCTGATAGTTTTCTACGATTAGGTCATCCGTTGTAAACTCATAGAAATCTTTGATCTCCGGATTCAGTTTCACAGTCGGTGCCGGATATGGTGTACGGCTGATCAGTTCCTTGATGACCGGTACATGACGGTCATAAATATGACAGTCTGCAATCACATGGACCAGTTCTCCCGCTTCCATATCGCAAACCTGCGCGATCATCATCAGAAGGATAGAATACTGGCATACATTCCAGTTATTTGCCGCCAGGATATCCTGGGAACGCTGGTTCAGTACCGCATTTAATGTAAGCTTATCCTTGCCTGGTTCCTTGGTCACATTGAATGTCATGGAATATGCACACGGATAAAGGTTCATCTCATGAAGGTCCTGATGCACGTAGATATTTGTCATGATGCGGCGGCTGTACGGATTGTTCTTAAGGTCATATAACACACGGTCTACCTGATCCATCATACCTTCTTTGTACTGGTGCTTGACTCCAAGCTGATAACCATATGCCTTGCCGATGGAGCCGTCTTCATCTGCCCAGCTGTCCCAGATATGGCTGTGAAGGTCATGGATATTGTTGGATTTCTTCTGCCAGATCCATAAGATCTCGTCCATCGCACTCTTGAGTGCTGTCTTACGGAGTGTCAGTGCCGGAAATTCCTTACGGAGATCATAGCGGTTGACAACACCGAATCTCTTGATCGTATACGCGGAAGTTCCATCCTCCCAGACCGGGCGGACTTTCTCTCCTTCTGTACTGGTTCCGTTTTCTATTACATCTTTGCACATATTGATAAAAGTAACATCTGCTAAACTCATTTACACTTCTCCTTTCATACTGCCGCACAAAAGCTCCCTGTCAGCAGTATTTTTATTCGTCATTCTGCTACTCAGTATAGCATATCCCCCTGTCTCTTACCAGCGTTTTGTTCGTGATAAAACTGCCTGTAACATCTCCCCGGGCTTTACATTTCGAACCTTCCATGCTATTATTAGTGCCATGAAAATACTGATTACATTACTGAAGCCTTTATCTTTTCTGCCTGCGCTTCTTATGATGTACCTGATCTTTTCATTTTCAGCCCAGACCGGGGAGGTGTCCGGGGAATTAAGTTACAAGATCAGTTACAAGATCGTCGAGGTCAAAAATGAGGTTTTGCACCAGGAAAAAAGTTACGATGAATTAAGTTATGAAGCTGACCAGATCCACTTCTATGTACGAAAAGCAGCTCATATGACAGAATATTTCCTTCTGGCTGTTGCCATTTCTTTCCCGCTCTACGTTTACCGCGTGAGAGGTTTCTGGCTGTTTCTTCTCGCCGGGATCTTCTGTGTGGGATTTGCAGGACTGGATGAATACCACCAGTCTTTTGTCGGAGGACGTACCCCTGCTGTCCGCGATGTCTGCATTGACAGCTGTGGAGCTTTTATTGGGATCATCCTCGTCCAGCTTTTCTGCTGGTCAACCTTACATAACCCGGATGCTCCGAAAAAAGTTGTAAAAAAGCGTAAAAAACGCCGCAGATCCTGAAGTCTGCGGCATTTTTGATCCTTATGTGATTTTACAGGATTTATTCAGATTTTTCATCCTCTGGTTTCTTTTCCAGGGAGACACTGCTTTCCTGTGCATTTGTGTCATCTCCGTTTTCATTGTCAAGTCCATCTGCCAGATGTGCTCTCTGTGCGATGCTCATAGATTTCTTCTCTTCTGCAGGTTCCGGCTGTTTCTGGATCTGCTCCTGTGCTGCAGCTTCTGCTGCACGCTTCGCCTTGTCCTTCTTCATCAGGTCTCTGCCGCCAACCACCAGCATAACAACTCCAACGATCAGAAATCCGACTCCCGCTGCAAAAAATCCCCAGCTGCTGCCATTCACACCATCCAGTACATCCTTACAGAGCTTATATCCTGTATACAAAAGATACACACCTGCAAGAAGCATGATAATGGAACTTCTTGTCGGTGTCCCCTGCTCCTTTGGTTCTGCTCCGGAAGTTTCCTGTTCAGACTGCTTGTTCTGTTCCTCCATCTGCTTCTCCTCTCACTTGCAAAAAATAAATTATTTTTTTATCTTATCATCTTTTACAGAATTGTTCAATTCTTCTTTTTCGTCAGCCTCGGTCTCTTCTTCCGTTTCAACAACCGGCTCTCTGTAAAGACGGCCATAGATTCTTGTAACCTCTCTCATATGATACAGAATCATATCAGAAATCTGTCCTTTGGTCAGTCTCCATTTCCAGTTGTCGCCCAAAGTTGCCGGTACATTCATACGTGCTTCGTTTCCAAGGCAGAGGTAATCCTGGATCGGAATGATCGCCAGGTCAGCCACACTTGCAAGAGCTGTACGGATCAGTGCCCATACACAGTCATTTACCGGTGCTTCATAGCAGTTGATGTATTCTCTTACAAAGTCTCTGTCATGACCCTGAAGGTTTTCCAGCCATCCTTTGGTCGTCTCGTTGTCATGGGTTCCTGTATAGACAACGCAGTTATGTTCATATTTATATGGAAGATAAGAGCTGTTCTCACTTCCGTCAAAAGCAAACTGCAGGACTTTCATTCCCGAATAGCCGCTTTCTTTGAGCATTTCCAGAACGCTCTTTGTCAGGAATCCAAGATCCTCTGCGATCACGCGAAGGTTCTCGATCTTTTTGTTCAGGGTATTGAAAAGATCCATTCCAGGTCCTTTTTCCCATTTGCCCTTCTGTGCGGTCGTCTCTCCGTATGGGATCGCATAATATTCATCAAAGCCACGGAAATGGTCGATCCTCACTACATCGTATAATTCAAGACAGTGCTGCATTCTCTGCACCCACCAGTCATATCCTGTCGCTTTTAATTTCTTCCAGTCGTAAAGAGGATTTCCCCAGAGCTGTCCTGTTGCAGAAAATGCATCTGGCGGGCATCCTGCTACGGATTTCGGGTTGTGATCCTTGTCAAACTGCAGCATTTCCGGATTTGCCCATGCGTCAGAGCTGTCCAGTGCCACATAGATCGGTACATCGCCGATGATGCTGATACCTTTCTCATTTGCGTATGCTTTCAGCTTTCTCCACTGTGTGGTAAAGCAGTACTGCTGGAAACGATAGAAATCGATCTCCTCTTCAAGCTCTTTCTCTGCTTCTCTGACTGCTTTGGAATGACGGTCCTTGAGTTCTTCCGGCCAGTCGATCCAGCAGATACCCTTCTGGTCATTCTTGATCGCCATAAACAGACAGTAATCTGTCAGCCAGTTCTGCTCTTCTTTCAGAAAATCTGCATAATCCTCATCCTTGGAAAGATCTGCTCTCTCATATGCTTTGCGAAGAAGTTTATATCTGGACATGTACATCTTTTCATAATCTACATAAGACTCGCTTCCACCCCAGTCACAGGACTCACATTCCCCTCTGGTCAGAAGTCCCTTCTCGATCAGATCCTCCAAATTGATAAAATACGGATTTCCTGCAAAAGTAGAAACGGACTGATAAGGAGAATCTCCATATCCAGTAGGTCCTAACGGAAGAATCTGCCAGTACTGCTGTCCTGCCTGCTCCAGTTGATCAACAAATTCATAGGCTTCCTTTGAAAAACATCCCATTCCGTATTTTGACGGTATACTGGATATACCCATTAAAATGCCGCTTGCTCTCATTTTATCTCCTCCAAATCTGGTAAATATTCACAAAACACATTATACCAATACCATACCCATTTAGTCAAGATAAATAAAAAAGAGAGCACACGCCCTCTTCACTTACCTGTCTTACAAACAGTTCCTCTTCTTGTCTTTGTTTCTCACCGTGGCACCCTGCTAAAGTCAGGAAAACTGCCAGCAAAAGCATCATAAAAATCTGTTTTTTCCTCACATCCACATCTCCGTTTTTGTTTTTAGGATTTCGAAAAAAACAGATTTTTATTCACCGGATATCAGAATCCTTTCTTCTTCATATAGATCACAACATCTCTCCAGACTCTTTCTTTGCCCTTTTCATTCAGGATCTCGTGGCGCATTCCCGGATAAAGCTTGCCTTTTACATCCAGATATCCCGCACGTCTCATCGCATGGACTGCCCCGGAAAACTTACGGACATTCCCAAGGCACGGATCCTCGGCTCCGCTGATAAAAAGCACCGGCATTCTTGGATTTTTGCAGCTCCATTTATGGATGTCATAGGCTTTTTTCATAAGGTCAAAAAGTGCTATGTACGCATCGTCTGTAAAGGTAAATCCGCACAATTCGGAATCTGTGTACGCCTGATAGACTGCCGGATCTGAACAGGTCCAGGCATTTTTGTTGCCTTCCTTTCGGAATTTCCATACATAGGAACCGAAAGAAAGTGACTCCAGCACATGGCTCTTGTGACAATATCCCAGAACTTTGCCCTCTGCCGTTGCGATCGCTTTGCCAAGAATCCTTGCCTTGTTTTCGCTCGGTGAACCGCATACAATCAGCATATCCAGACAGTCATCATGTTCACTTGCAAAAGCCCTCACTGCCAGCGAGCCCATACTGTGTCCCATCAGGATCAGCGGAAGATCCGGGAAATATTTGCGGATGTCATGATTTACTTTCGCAATGTCCTTAAGCATTCCCTCTGCTCCGCTACCGTACATATATCCGAGATCATCTTTGGAACGGACACTCCTTCCATGTCCTCTGTGGTCATGGATCACGGTCACAAATCCCTGTTCTGCAAGATATTCCATAAATGGTATGTAACGTTCCTTATGTTCACACATCCCGTGAACAAGCTGAACGATCGCCCGATACGGCTTCTCCTCCGGGCAGATACACAAGACTGAGATCTCCAGCCCGTCCGCTTCCGACCGAAAAAAATCTTCGTATTTTTTTGCCATAAGCACTTCCTCCTCTTTGTAAAAAAGAAATCCCCTCATTTTCTTTCTGTTGTTAAGGTTAATTTTAGAGCCTGCAATTGTCCTTGTCAAGTAAGGCTCTCCTCTGCTATAATAGAAAAAAAGGAGGCAATAATGCGAAAAAATAAAAATAAACCGGAAACTGTTGATACTGCATCTGTTACCGAAACAGAAGAGATCAAAGTTCCCAAAAAGAAAAAAAAGAAAACCGGACTGATCGTCTTTCTGATCATTCTCATCCTCGCAGTCGCCGGAGCGGCAGCATACTATTTCATGGAACGTCAGAAACCGATCTCCACAACCAAGAACTATCTCGAAAATGTTCAGGCAATGAACTTTGATGGTATGAAGGAACTTCTGCAGAGCAATGACATGTCTGCACTGGATAACGCGGATATCACAAGCACTGCTTACACCAACTTCTTCAAGACCATCAACCAGAAGATGAGTTTCGAGATCAAGAAGACCAGGTTCAACATCCAGAACGGAACAGCAACTGTCACTGCACATATCAAATACATTGACGGTTCTGATATCTACAAAGAAACCATCACAGAATTCCTCAAGCAGATCGTTTCCACTGCATTTGCAGGAGAGACAATAACAGAGGAAGAAACTCAGCAGAAACTTGCTTCTCTTCTCGAGGAGAAATCCGGTTCTGTCGAGGACAAGTATACAGAAGTTGATATTGACTACCCTCTGATTGAGGCGAACGGCAAATGGAAAGTTGTTTCCCTCGATGCAGAAACTGTCAAAGTAATGTCTGCAAACTTCACCAACGTACAGGATGAGATCCACCAGTCTCTCTCTGAGATTGAAAATTCTGATTCTGGAAACCTTGATGCACAGCCAACTTCTGACAGCACTATTGATATGAGCAATGATAAATTCACTATCCATTACACCAAATGTCGTGTTACCAAGGACTATGCCGGAAATTCCTGCATCCTTGTCTACTATGATTACACCAACAACGGAAGTTCACCTTCCAGCGCCATGGTAGATGTCAATCTTCAGGCAACACAGAATGGACAAGCTCTGGAAGCTGCGATTCTCGCAGAAAATGATACTGCTGTAGACCAGTTCATGGCAGAGGTTAATCCAGGACAGACTGTAAATGTCTGCCAGGCATTTACACTCAAGGATCAGTCCGACGTAACGATCCAGGCAGGCGAAGCTTTCACGATTGGCGGTGGAACAGTTACATCTCAGATTCTCAAAGTTCAGTAAATTAATTTTTAAAAAATATTCGCAGTACATTTTTGCTGCGAATATTTTTTTTGCTTTCTGGGATACTAAAGATTACAACAACAAGGAAAGGATGAGCATCTATGGGAAATAAATTTCTGAATTGTTTTGCACTGACGATTTCTATTATCGGAGCTCTGAACTGGGGGCTGATCGGATTTTTTAATCTGAACCTCGTTGCCCTTCTGTTCGGAAGTATGAGCTGGCTTTCCAGAATCATCTATGCTCTGGTTGGTCTCTGTGGTCTCTATCTTTTTTCTTTCTATGGAATGACGACTGCAGGCGAAGAAAAAGTCAGCTGAAGATCTATGCTGACAGCCCTCAGATGTACAGAACAAAAAGAAAAGGACTCTGAATTCTCAGAGTCCTTAAGAGCGATAGACGGGGCTCGAACCCGCGGTCTCGACCTTGGCAAGGTCGCGCGTTACCAACTACGCCACTATC
>NZ_JBBMEI010000064.1:0-17809 GCF_040096655.1 Blautia intestinihominis
AATTTTCTTCATTATGTACCTCCATTTCGATTCACGGGTGATTGACGGGTGAATCGAATGGAGGCGGAGACCGACACTGGCAGACAACCGGGTCATCTCCGAAAAAATGGCAACAAAAAACGCCAGATTTCCGTGAGGGAAAACTGGCGCGCCAAGAACAGTCATTATTATACTGAATTACATGGAACGATAATGCCGATGCAATGTTATACTTGCCCGGAGGAGGAGCAATGCTTTTTTTAACTGATGTAGATTATGTGAGCTTTGAAAAAGCAAACGAGACACGGCAAAATAACCTCCAATCGGCTACCGTGTCCCTGCAAGTCGTCATAGGATTGTGTAAACGCAAAGAAACGGCGGCTCTGAAAATCAAAGCCGCCGTTTCATAGGCGCGTGGAAATGTGTCTGCTGTACGACGGCTTTTTTTCTTTTGCCGTCGTCCGGCAGATTAACATATGAAACTATAATTCGTTGATGGTTGCAGTAATTGGCATATTGCGAATTCTCTTTGCAGGAGCATAAACGGACACAATAGCAGATATGAAGATAAAGGCAACGACAATTCCAAACCACAGGATAGGAAATCTCCACTCAATTCCAAAATAATGTGTAATTAGACGATTATATAAAAATCGACTAAGCGGGAGTCCAATGCCACATCCAACTATCAAACCAGAAATTGCATAGGTGTACGCTTCCGCAGAAATCATTCGTTTAAGCTGCCTATTATCCATACCAACAGCTCGCATTGCACCATACTGCTTAATTCGTGCAGATACACTCATAGAGATACTATTGACGATATTAAACAGCGAAATAACTCCGATAATAGCTAAGAAGCCATAACAAACAATTCGTGCAGCCCAATATGTAGCATTATTTTGTTTATTGCCTTCACGCTGATCTGTAATGATAATATCATCGTTTTCAAGACTTCTAATTTCTGCTATTGTTTCTTCAGTAGCGTTTGAATCTAACTGAATTCCAATAAGGCCATACTTTGTACCGCCCATGATACGGTCAAATGTTTCCTGTGAGCAAATAATAATCAAATCATCTCCGAATAACCCTTGTGATAGAGCGCAAGTAATCTCAACTTCTTCGCCTGCAAGCTGGATGGTATCACCGATGTGCAAGGAATTGTTTCTATTAAATACGGTTGCCACTTTGTTACTGTTCCCGTAAACTGTATCTAATGATCCCTGAGCAATACTACCTTTTGAGTAATCCAGAAGTGTATCATCATAAGAAACAATATTGATATGGTCTATTCCTGCTCTTGAAGATGTTGCAGGAATGTTTTCTACATAGCTACTTCCATAAGCATTTGCAACCCCATCTATTTTTTTGATTTCATCGACCAGGTTGCGCTCAATATCCATTTTATTTGCATAACTGGATAATGCTATATCGGCTGATGTGACACTCAACGATGGAACAAGTTGCTTTGCAAAATCTAAAATTACAGAAAAAGAAAAAACCAGCATAATAGTCAGTGCAAAGGAAGCCGTCATCAGAAACCAGTTTTTCTTTTTTTCAACCGCATGATGTATGCCAAGTGAATTATCAATTTTTCCTAAGCTAAACTTGATAGCGTGTTTAACAGAAGATTTATTATCTACATTGCCAGAAACCGCAGATATGGGTGAAACTTTAGCAGCCCGCTTTGCTGGGGATTGTGCTGCTAAAAATACTGTTACCACTCCAACAACTACGCCACTGAAAAATCCAACAGGGCTGATCTGAAAGACTGGCGTTGTAGAAAATTCTCCACCAATTCCATAATGAAGTGTGGCACAAATAATCCAACTAATTATTGTTCCAAAAACCACTCCAATAGGTACCGCGGTTTTACACCAGTTCAATGCCTCCAAACGGACAAAGCGGATAATTTGTTGACGACTTGCACCAATGCAACGCAACATTCCAAAAAATTGAGTTCGTTGCGCAATGATGCTATTCATACTGCCAGAAATCATCAATATTCCTGCCAACAACACTAAAACAAATAGAATTGCTGCCAATCCGTACATACTCTGCATCGCTGTATTGTTGCTTTGCCCAGCCATGCCCATAACGCCGGTATTTTCAGAAATACTCCCATCGGATAATTGGTACTGTGTCTGTAGTTCTGTTATTGCATTTGCCGCTTTCGCTGCACTTTCAAACTGCACATAATAAGTCAACTCATTGTTTGTTACTCCGTTTTGTGCCATAACAGAAGTAAATGCACTTTGTGTCAGATAAGAGCCTATCAAATAAGTCTGATTGTTATAATAGCTTTCATCATCTGTGCCAAAGCCAGAGATTGTAAATGTCCGATATCCAGCAGGGGTATGTAAGGTTACACTATCCCCAAGCTGTACTCCTAAAGCAGTTACAGAATTAGGTGTAAGCATAACTTCCTCATCATTTGCCGGAAATGTTCCTTCTACAATTCCATTTGAAATCTGAGTAATATAGACTTCATCGGTGCCATACAAAACAGTTCGTTTTTCGTTGACTCGGTACGGTTGTTCTCCTTCAAAATTAAATTGAGAAGCTACACCAACTGCTGTAACATCTGAACGATTACTGATTTCATCCGCATTGTTCTGTGAAATATTTTTTATTGCAATGTGCCAGTTTCCGTGGTTACTTATCATAAAATCGCTTTCTGTTCGTATCATCATGTCAGCAACACTGAAAATAGCTGTGACAAGAAACACCGAAATGATAATACACAAGACAGTCATACGATTTTGCCGCTTGCGCACCTTTGCGGAGATGGGAATGAGACTAAGATAGCTTTTCATTCACGGCACCTCCCAAAATCAGTCAAAGTGCCATCCGATACCTGTAATACCCGGTCTGCCGTTTGCGCAATACTGCGGTTGTGGGTAATCATAATGATGGTCTGCTCGTATTTTTTCGATGTTTCTTTGAGCAATGCTATGACCTCACTGCTGTTTTGTGAGTCCAAATTTCCTGTTGGCTCGTCTGCCAGAATCAGAGAAGGACGGGTAATCAATGCACGGCCAATCGCCACTCTCTGCTGTTGACCGCCGGAAAGCTGACTGGGTAAATGATTACGACGATCTTTCAAATTCAAAACCGTCAGCAGTTCCTCCAAATATCTCTTGTCCGGCTTTTGATAATCCAGCAACAGCGGAAAAATCATATTTTGTTCCACCGTCAACTCCGGGATAAGGTTAAACGCCTGAAAGATAAAGCCGATATTCCTGCGGCGAAATACCGTCAGTTTTCGGTCATTCATGGAAAAAATGTCCTTACCATCAATCAGCACCTTTCCCGAAGTTGGCATATCCAGCGCACCGATCATATTCAGCAGTGTGCTTTTACCCGAACCAGATTCTCCGACGATTGCCACATATTCTCCCTTAGGAACAGAAAAGCTAACATTCCTAAGCGCTTTTACAGCAGTTTCACCGCTGCCATAGGTCTTACAAATATTCTTGACCTCTAATAAATTCATGGTGCAAACACCTCTTTCTTATGTTCTTGCGATGTAGACAGGTAAGCTTCATTTCCTGTCTACGATTGAAAGAATAGCACTGAAATATTACTGTAACCCTACAATCATCCTACAATTTTGTAGGAATCAGAAAATTTATCGTGAAACTTGTCCCTCTGCCCAATTCACTGTCTACCTCGATTGCTCCTCCATGTGCTTCAATGACTGCTTTCGCAAGCGGAAGGCCCAGACCGATACCCTGTGTATCTTTTGAAAAACGGCTGCGATAAAAACGCTTGAAAATATGGTATATATCTTCCGGGTGGATGCCACATCCATTGTCCTTTACCACAATTTGAATACCTGATGGCAACGCCCTCCATGTAATGCCAATGACAGCACCACTTTCCGTATGGTCAAACGCATTTTTCACAATATTGTCGATTGCCTCAGACAGCCAATCACGATCACAAAAAAGAGAAAGATAATCCGAGCCAGACAGAATGATTTTCTTCTTTTCCTGTCTTGCTCTATATGCAAAATGCAGTTCAATATCCCGCATCATATCCGCCACATTCTCTGTGGCCTTTTCCAGCACGATGGCACCGGCATCCAGTTTTGTAATCTTGAGCAAGTTTTGCACCAGTGTTTCAATGCGGTCAAGTTCCTGTTCGGATAAATCAGCAAATTCTTTTACAGCACTTAATTCCATATCCCCGTCTTGAAGCAGACCATTATAAATATTCAAAGCAGCCAGCGGTGTTTTCAGTTGATGGGAAATATCAGAGATTGTATTTTTCAAAAATTCCTTTTCCCGGAGTTCGTTATCCGCGTGAGCATTTAAGACAGCCGCCAGAGAATTGACGGTATGAAACAACCGATATAGTTCGCCCTCATCATCACATTCAATACGGGCATTGTGATTGCCGTCAAGATACGCATTGATCTGTGATACCGCCTGTTCCATGACTTGATTTTGCTTTTTGAAATAAGAACAACCCACCTCCAATATCGCTCCTCCTGACAATACGAAAACAAGCAATAGGAACAAAGAAAACCGCTGATAGCACAACCATAAGAACCCTTGTGTCAACAGAAGGGAGGCTACCCAAATAACGGATACTGCAAGAAACAATTTTTTGATTTCTTTGTTTACAAATATTTTCATAGACCACCTCACCCAATCACATTCCATTTGTATCCCATTCCCCGAACTGTCAGGAGCATTTGCGGTTCACTCGGATTATCCTCAATCTTTATACGCAGCCGCCTCATATATACGGTAAGGGTACTGCTGTCAATATAATTTCCATCGCAGTCCCATAGCTTATCTAAAATCTGTTCTTTGGTAAGTACCATGTTCGGGTTTTTCATAAATAGACACAGCAACTTATATTCTGCGGCAGTCAAATCCAATAGCTTTCCATTCTTAAACGCCTGCCCTTGCAGCAAAAGCACTTTCATTCCGTTGGATTCCAGTTGTGTATCTGCGGAGCTGAAATCTTTTGCCCGACGAAGCAGTGCATTTACTCTGGATACTAACACTCCCAGCTTAAACGGTTTTGTAATATAATCATCTCCACCAATGTCCAAACCCATGATAATGTTCATTTCTTCATCTGCCGCCGTCAAAAAAATGATGGGGACTTTGGAAACTTGCCGCACCTTTTTGCAAAATTCAAATCCGGTGCCATCCGGCAGGGATACATCAAGCACCAGCAAATCATATTTTCCATCCACCCACAAACTATCTGCTTCTTTGAGGGTTCTGGCAACAACTAATTCAAATCCTTGTTTTTTGAACGCAAAAGAAAGCCCGTTAATCAGGCTCAAATCATCTTCAAGAAGTAATATATTACTCATGCTTTTGCTCCTTTCCTTGTTTTGTCCGGCCATCAATCGGCTTTTCCGCAGTTTTAGGGATCAGCCAAACACCGGCCATTTTCACAGCGCCGGGGATACGCCCACCAGCACAATAATAATTTACCCTACGAGGTGTCATGCCCCACTTTTCGGCGGCCTCTTTCAATGTCATATAGTCCATTTCGCACCTCCACAGAGTACATTATAGTTCTTTGCCTCGAACAATACAAGCTTATCACCAATCGCAGCTTTATAAAATCGGCATAATCGTACAGTTTTCCAGGCATAATAAGGTCATTCCATCATATAAACCGGAACGATACAATATTATTGAGGTGAACGATTATGCCGATTGATGATTTAACTGCTTTAGGGCAAAAAATGCGGGAAGCCCGAAAGAATAAAGAACTGACACAACAGGAACTTTCTGATCTGAGCCATGTTTCTGTAAAGCAAATCGCCAATATCGAAAAAGGGAAAATGAATCCTTCCTATTTGATTTTGAGAGCATTGGCAAAGGTCCTGCACATCTCTTTAGATACACTTATAAATCCAGATGTTTCTCTGGAGGATGAGGGTGTCAATCAGATGAAAATGCTTTATTCCAGCTGTCCGCCAGAAATGCGTGACACCCTGCTGCATCACACCCAGGAAACGGTGAAAGAACTGACAGAGTTGTCCGAAAAATTTGAAACGAATTGAGCCAGTGAGTGAAATTTAACGATTCTCTCACTGGTTCTTTTCAATTTCGGAGAAAAGAGGCAAGCAATGCCTGTGTTAATACACACAGGCCCGCAGGGAAGAAAATCCCTTTGTGATTTTCCTCTCCGCTTGCTTGTTGAGGGCAGCGCCCCCAAGCCCCTTTGAACACAGAATATCATTCTGTGGCTGCGCGTTCTGCGAACGCTTTTGACCAGGACCAGCTTACCGCTGGCCGTGGTCTTTTTCTTTTTCAACATCCTGTTCTACCTCCATTTTCAGCACCCGATCTACATTGGCCTTTGCCGTTAAAAGTTCTCGCATTTCCTCACGGGAATGCCGATACTCGGCATAGGTCTTTTTCTTTTCTTCCAGCAATTTCGCGTACTCCGTCTGCAACTCTTTGACCTTGGGCAGCTTCTTGACGCCCATCTCATCAAAGGCATTCTTAGCAGCCTGGTGGAGCAGAATTTCTTCCTCGTGTTCCTCCCGGAATTTCTTAGAGTAGCCCGCCTTGCGGTATGCCACATAGACCTCACGGGTCTTGGCATAATTTACGATGTGAGTACGCAGAACAGCGATCTCTGCCATGCGCTTTTCAGCCGCTTTGCCAGAAGGAACTCTGCATCCGCAGTCCGGCTGTCACACGCATAACTGGTAATGAGTTTGCCGTTATCTGTTTTCTGTGGATTTGCTACATAGTCGATGATGTCACTGATCGCCCGACTTTCTGTGCGGCCTTTGCCGACATGAAGCGGCATGATTCTTTAGTTGCCATAAAAAGCCCTCCTCTCAAAATATTTTCTCTGAACTCTTTGTGCCTATCGTTGAAATAAACTCTCCTTATGGGTATAATATAAAGAAACTACCAATACCTCAAAGGAGGGATTTTATGATAGAACAGCTCATTGCTGAAGCAACCGAATGTGATTTCAAAGTTGCACTTGAAATAAAGAAACCCAAAAGCTGGTTAAAAAGTGTCAGTTCCTTTTCTAATGGAATCGGCGGAACTCTGTTTTTCGGAATCTCTGATGACCGGAAACCTATTGGCTTGTCCGATGTTCAAAAGGATGCTGAGGCGATCAGCCGCTTAATCAAAGAACGAATCACACCATTACCTCAGTTTATCTTAAAACCATTACAGGAAGATGGTAAAAATCTATTAGCTCTGGAGGTTTCTCCCGGCCGCAGCACCCCATATTATTACAAGGCAGACGGCGTGATGGAAGCATATATCCGTGTTGGAAATGAAAGCGTAATTGCCCCTGATTACATTGTGAATGAACTAATCTTAAAGGGAACCAATCAGTCCTTTGATACCCTAACAACAGACGCGGTAAAAAAGGATTACAGCTTTACACTTTTGGAAGCAACCTATCTGGAACGGACCGGTCTCCGCTTTGAGCCATCCGATTATGTTTCCTTTGGTTTGACTGATAAAAATGGACTCCTGACCAATGCCGGAAAACTCATGACCGATCAGTACACGGTTTATAACTCCCGTATGTTCTGTACCCGGTGGAATGGCTTGGAAAAAGGCTCTATCTTTGATGATGCGCTGGACGATAAAGAATACGAGGGAAATTTGATTTATTTACTGAACAGCGGCAGTGAATTTATTCGCAATAATTCCAAAGTCCGTTTTGTCAAAAAGGCACAGTATCGTGTAGACAAACCGGATTATGCTGAACGAGCTGTGACAGAGGCTCTTGTTAATGCGCTTATCCATCGTGATTATATTGTGCTTGGCAGCGAAATCCATATTGATATGTTTGATGATCGGGTGGAAATCACATCTCCGGGCGGTATGTTTGGCGGCGGCTCAATTCAGGAATACGATATTTACAGTATCCGTTCCATGCGACGAAACCCTGTGATTGCTGACCTGTTCCACCGCATGAAGTACATGGAACGCCGTGGAAGTGGCCTACGCAAAATCGTCAGTGAAACTGAAAAGCTGCCTGGATACACAGCGGCATATAAGCCTGAATTTTCCTCAACAGCGACAGATTTCAGAGTCATCTTGAAAAATGTAAACTACATCATGTGCGGTGCTTCCGCACATGATACAGCACATGATGCCGCACATGATACATCTGTGATCAGCAAACAAAACTTGCTATTGAAATTTTGTGCAGACCCTAAAAGTCGAGATGAAATGCAAGCATATATTAATGTTTCCAGCCGTTCTCACTTCAGCAAATATTACCTCAAGCCTTTATTATCTTCTGGTAAACTTGAAATGATGTTTCCAGACAAACCCAAAAGCAAAAACCAGAAATACACTACCGTTCATTCCAAATAACCAAGAAGCAGGGCACTGGGTCTCATCTCCCATTGTCCTGCTTCTTTTCATTCCAAATTTATTCACATCATTTACCCATACATCCAATCCTGGATCGCAAATTTCAAATCCTGCACCTTACCCAACAGCCAGATCGCCGCAAGCGGCAATCCCATCGGGCTAATCAAAAAAGCTATAACCAACAAAATCACACCATTCTGCGGGGAATAGGTAATAATCACAGCTGCGCCAAGCAGAGCAATTACCGTGCTTAGTAGACCAAGCACCAGACTGGATATGTAGATCAGCCCCGTGCAGAGCCAAACAAAAAGCGTCAACACCAAAATGACTGGTGCAGTTATGATCATCAGCAGACATTTCAAAAGGTATACTAATCAGCCCTAAAATACCAATAGTTAAAAATACAATACTATAATTTCTATCTTTTTTGAAAGGAGTTTTATTGTTATCAATTTTTTCAACAACGTCTCCTGACTTTAACATTTCATCAACTGGAATATCAAATTTCTCACTTATTAGAATAAATGTATTAATATTTGGAACAGAGACTCCCATTTCCCAGTTAGAAATAGTCTGCCTGGAAACATTGAGGTCTTCAGCAACCTGTTCCTGTGTAAGTTTCTTTATAGTACGAGCATTTTTAATTTTATCAGCTATCATAATTCTGTATACCTCCTTTCTTCCATGAGATTACAGCAAACGTAGTAGTAACGTCTATCAAAAGGCTTTTACATATTAGATAAAATCATGTAAAATTTCTTTTACATAGCTTAATTGCAGTCTATTTAGCTTGTTTCTTGACTACTCATGAAAAATATTTTTACTTTCGCCCCACCTGTATTTTCAGAATTTGAAAGTTTAATCCCTCCGCCATATTTTTCAGCCACAGTTTTTGCAAAAAATAGCCCAATCCCATAATGGGCTTCTCCATTTCTACTTGTGTCATCCATAAAAAACTGCTCTGTGCCATGCAATAATGCTTCTTTTGTAAATCCTGATCCACTATCCTCCACAATGAATGTCAGCCGACCATCATGCTCCTTTGCACCAATATAAATGATTCCATTTTCTTTTGTATGCTCCACTGCATTCTGAATCACATTCATTACTGCCCGAAACATTTGATCATAGACAAGCATTACCTTTTTATCACTTTGCTTTGCCTTCCAATCTATTTTCTGGTGATAGATTTCTGCCAGCCCAAGTGCCTGCTCCTTTATATCTGTAAAAAAATCTTCTAACATCACCGTTGTATAGGTAACATCACTGCAATTCCATGATTTTGTGACATCTATCAACTGCTGGACATAACTTTGTATCTGTGTTGTACCGTTTAAAACATAGGTAATATTATTTTTCTGTTCCGTGGTCAGTTCAGTCTCTGAAAGTAGTTCTGCATTTCCCCTTACAATCGTAAGAGGTGTTTTAATATCATGCGCCAAAGCAGACATCTGCTGGTTCTTTTCCTGCTCTGTTTTCCATTGCTTTTCTAAGGATTCCCGCAATGCATCTCGCATATCATCGATTGCCGATAAACAATCATCAAACTCTTTGATACCGGAACCAGATGTCTCATACTCCAGGTTCTGATTCTTTATTTGATCGATGGCATCTAACACAGGCTGCATCTGCTTTTTGATTCTTTTTCCAAAACATATGGACGGAATGATGATAATCGCTATCGCTCCAATCACAGCCATAATACTCATCACATTCTGAGGTCCTATAAAATGCTCTCTCAAAAAAGCCGAATGATACTGAGGTGTCAGGCGATATTGCAAAACAACATATTCATTTTCCCTTGAAATTACTTTATAAAAATATTTCCCGGATGCGGTTCCATACTTTGCAACATTCCATGCTATCTGTTCGTATTGTTCTGGAAGATTTCCACCTATTTCCTCTCCCTTCTCTGAAAAAATGACATAATTACAAAGTGCAGGAATCATCTCAGCAGTCACTTTATCTGCATGCAAAATCGTATCATATGCTTCATTAATCTTTTGCTCCGCATAATTTGCCGGATAAATACAGCCCACACTAATCAAAAGGTACAGCAGCAGATAAGCAACAATCACCAAACCAACTAATGATCCAAGCATGACAAGTACATATCTCATAAAAATCCTGCTGAGTGCATTGCTTCTCTTTACTCTTCCCATTTATATCCAATCCCCCAGACTGTTTTTATCGGTATATAATCATAATCCGCAAATTTTGCTCTTATATTTTTGATATGCGTGATTATAGTACTGTCATTACTCTCATTGTCAAAGCCAAAGACCGCTTCCAATATCTGTTCCTTCGAGAAAACCTGTCCCCTGTTTTTAGCCAGAAATTCACAGATTTCGTACTCCGCTTTCGTAAGAGAAAGTTCCTTATCATCCATCAACAGTTTCTTTTGAGATATTTGAATGCAGACTCTCCCCAAAACCATCCGGACAGAATGTTCCCTGTGTTCTCTTCTGAGATGTGCATGAATCCTTGCCCGAAGTTCCATCACTCCAAATGGCTTTGAAATATAATCATCTGCTCCCAACGAAAGCCCATTCACCAGACTGTTTTCCTCTGTTTTTGCCGTAAGAAACAAAATCGGACAATCCACAAGTGTCCTGATTTTTTTGCATAACTCGAAGCCATCAATTCCAGGCATCATAATGTCAAGTAAAAT
Organism: Blautia intestinihominis; assembly: GCF_040096655.1. Lineage (NCBI taxonomy): Bacteria > Bacillati > Bacillota > Clostridia > Lachnospirales > Lachnospiraceae > Blautia > Blautia intestinihominis. The sequence goes on from NZ_JBBMEI010000064.1 coordinate 10,993, forward strand.
CAGGTCATAACGATGTAATTCTTCCATATTAAGTTTCAGTGGATTACTTACTTTGGTAACCAGATGTCCATCCTTATTCAAAATGCTTTCTATCATTTCCAGAATTGCCGGTTCATCATCAACTGCCAGTATTTTTGCCATAGTTTCCCTCGATTCTATTCAGATATTCTGTTTCCTTCCCAGTGGTTTACCCACCAAAAATAGTATACCATACTAATCCCTGTAAATATTAAGCAACCTGGTATGAATGACAACCATTCACCTACACTAGTTTCTCCCAATACAGATTGCAGATAAGTATATGGTACTCTACCCGTCCAGCAGACAAATACATATTTCCACACATAATCTCCAAGTCCGGTAAGCATCAATGCACTAATTAGTCCTGATATAATCCCTGCTCCAATGGATACCCCTTTTCCAAACTGAAAAGCCAGAATCAGCTGCCACAGATAAAGTGGAACACTGCTTCCCCACAGCAGCAATGCTGCAAATATACATCCTTTCATGATTTCGATATCGCTTGATGCGATTCTTCCAAATCCAATTCCGAATATGATTGCTGTCAATAGGATAGAGCACAGACACAAAACCAGTAGCATCAACAGTTTCGATAAAAATGCTGCAGGTTTATCCGGTAAAGACAACAGATTTTGAAAATCACCTGCATTTTGTTCCTGTTCCATCACACTTGCTGTAAAAATTCCAATAAGTACCGGAAGTCCTGCTCCTATTGCCTGATAAAATGCAATCACTTTCATATTTTCATTCCATGGTGAAAAAAAGTAATATATTAAAAATATAACGCTGGTTATAATCGGAATCAGTAAGTGTGCCAGAATCACAGATGTTCCTTTCATCTTTCGCAAGTCTGCATTAAGAGATCTTCCAATCATCTTATTTCACCTCTCTTCTCTCAAACCATTTCAAAAACAGAACCGTTACAAAAACAAACCAGATGATTGAGAGACACATTCCCGGAACAATGACTCCCGTATCCAAAAGAGGATTCCCTGCTTCTGCGGCAAGTCCATTTGGTAAAACATGAAGCAACGGGCACATCATTCGCATAGGGATTGCAGAAACAAGTACATACCAGATTCTGGTTTGTGATATTACCACACCGCTGACGGTAATAAACAGGCAGACGAACAGGTTTACAATCATTCCAAATCGTTCACTTAAAAATAAAGCTACCGGAATCTCCCATAACTCAGAAACCGTCAGAAACAATACTGCAATCAACGCTCCTCCAACTGGAACATGTGTCGTTAGAAGAAAGCCTCCAAGCGTTGCTCCTGCAAACACAATCACATTAGAAAACAAAATCATGTACCCAATATAAATAATTTTCCCCAGCAACAATTTGCTTCTGTCTGTAGGAAGAGTCGTCAAATGATAATATTTTATCTTTTTCTCCTGCGCCACAGAAAGATAACAAAATAGAGCAATCATCCCCGGCAGCAAAAGTGTATACCACCAGTTCCAAACACTTTCTGCATAAGCATTTGTCATCCCAAGAGTAAATATAAATGCCATAACAAATGTAAGAAGAGGAAATCCCCAGATAAACTTTTTTCGCATGGTTCTTTTGGCTTTTTGATGTTCTGCTTTTATAATATTAACCATGGATTTCACCTGCTTTCTGGTTTTTTCTTACCACATTCATAAACAAATCTTCAAGATTATCTCCCTGCTTTAATGCTCCTTCGTATCCTAAGATTCCACCTGAAATAATCCCGACTTTATCTGCAAGTAACTGTACCTCTGAGAGAATATGACTGGAGAGAATTACAGTGATTCCCCGTTCCGGAAAAGACCGGATCAGCTCTCGTAATTCCTCGATGCCTATTGGATCTAATCCATTCGTAGGTTCATCCAATATCAAAAGTTCCGGTTCTCCAAGCAATGCCATTGCAATGCCTAGTCTTTGCTTCATCCCCAAAGAAAACTGTCCTGCTTTCTTCTTTCCGGTGTTTGTAAGTGATACAATCTGCAAGACCTCATCAATTCTGTTTTCATCTGTACCAAGCAATAATTGTCTTACCTTCAAATTCTCTCTGGCGGAGAGATTTTCATAAATTGGCGGATTTTCAATTAACGCCCCTATTTTTGACAAATCTTTCCTATTCCATGTTATTCCATCAAAGTAAATCTTGCCTGCAGTTGGTTTCATCATACCGGTCAGCATTTTCAATATGGTAGATTTACCAGCACCATTCGGTCCAAGCAGTCCATAAATCTGTCCCTTTTCTATATTAAGTGAAACATTATTTACCGCTTTCTGTTTTCTAAAATATTTACATAGATTTTGTGTCTGCAACATCATTTCCATCTTTGCCATCCTTCCTTCTATATTTCATTTCTTACTGAAATATAATCTATCAGGAAAAAATAAAGATTTGATGAAGATTGCTAAATAATTCGTCTACTCTATTTTTATTCTCGTATGGAATAAACCATCAATTGAATATCATTATCAGAACTCGGCTTTCCACTAAAATCAGCAAAACTGTTACAAATACGAAGTCCCAGTTTACCGAATATCTCCGTGATTTCATCCAAACTATATAACCTTATAGGATTTCCTTCTTTCATTTCAGGCTTATAAAGTGCTTCTCCATACATATAGTCTACCTGCCCATATATCAGCGTTTTTCTATCCTTCTCCCATTCAAAAGCAGATAATGTAAGTCCCTTTTCTCCCGCATCCCATAACTTGCAAGGGAAATGTGTTTGGGCATAGCTTCCATTCATGATATCCATAAAGTGCTTTCCACCATTTTTTAATGCTTTCGCAATGACAGAAAAAATCTTATGATTTTCCCCATCGTCTTCAAGATATCCTATTGCTCCATCCGCCATATTCAGCACAACATCAAATTCCTTATCAAATGTGATCGTGCGAATGTCCTGACAAATGAACTTTGCATTCAAATTTTCTTTTTTTGCCTGCTCGTTTGCATAATCTATGTACGCCGGTGTAATATCAATACCGGTAACATCATACCCACGTCTAGCAAACTCCAGTGAGTGCCGACCAAATCCACATGCAAGATCAAGTATTTTTTCCGTTCCTTTTAACTGTAACTGCTTGATTAGAAAATCTACTTGTCTGCCTGTATCTTCTACCCATGACATATTCTGAATATCCAGCGTCCAATTTTTCTGATACCAGTCTTTTTCCATTGCTTTCATCTAAATTTACCTCCTGCTTTTCATCATTCAAAAATCTGTCCCAGAAGTTTTTTCTTCTCCATATACGGGAACTCTCTATCAAATGCCTCTGCTTCCTTTTCATTTACCAGATACCCTGCCGGAGGTGCATACTCTCCTGTAATTCCATTAAGATATCCCGGTATCAGTTCTTTGCACAGAAAGAAAGATGCATCCTCGCCTTCCGGCAATCCATGATAGCGGATGCCAAACTCGCTTGCCTGTTTAAATCCGCTTTTTCCATAAAAATCAATATTTCCTTCAAAGCATACTACTCCGCATCCAAGCTCTTTTGCTTTTTCCAGAGAATAATCCAGTAAAATCTTTCCATACCCCTTCCTTTTAAGCTCCGGTGCAATACAGATCGGTCCCATGGTCATAATCGGAATACTTCTGCCATCATCGGCTGCAATCACAGCCTTCATAAACATGTTCTGTCCAATCAACTGTCCATCTAATGTCATGACAAAATCCAATTCTGGAACAAATGCCGGATCGTTGCGAAGCTGATGGAGTACATAATGCTCCAGACAACCTGGGCGATACACATTCCAGAAACTCTCCCTTACCAGATTTTCTACCTCATGGTATTCATTTTCTCTTTCCAATCGAATGATAATATTTTCCTTCATTTTCTTTTTCTCCATTTCTTTTTAACTCATGGTATTGCAATATAAAAAGCCACAATTCTAAATTCAAATCCTTTAGAATTAGCGGCTCTGCGTCTTTTGCGTCTGGCTCTTCATTTATTGTTTATAATTATGTTTATTTAATTTGGCAATCTGTTTGAATTTCCTTTTCTTAGCAGCAAGATAATCAACTGCATTTTTATTGTATGCATTCTCTGCTTTTAATCTCATGTACGCTCTATATCGTTCTTCTGTTATCAATCCATCTTTTACCGCTTGTCTTACTGCACAGCCGGACTCATTTCCATGAGAACAATCACTGAATCTACATTTTCCAACCAGTTCTTCAATATCAGAAAATGTATGATCAATCCCATCCTGAGCACTCCACATTCCAAGTTCCCTCATTCCCGGAGTATCAATCACCATTCCTTTTCCCGAAATCATAAAAAGCTCTCTATGTGTTGTGGTATGCCTGCCTTTATCATCATTTCGAAGACCACCTGTCTCCAGTTGATCTGTTCCAAGTACATGATTGATAAGTGAGGACTTTCCTACACCCGATGAGCCTACGAATGCAACCGTATGGTATTCCTTGAGATATTGATAAATCTGACTTAAACCAGCCTCGTCTACTATGGATGTTTCAATAATCGGTACCCCGATTGCTATATTTTCTATTTCTAACAGCTTTGTATCCACATCATCACATAAATCCACCTTGGTCAATACAATGACAGGCATAGCTCCACTGTCCCATGCAACAGATAGATATCTTTCCAGTCTCCTAACATTAAAATCGTTATTGAGTGACATACAGATAAATACAGTATCAATATTTGTAGCCACAATCTGTTCCACACTATTTGTTCCTGCCGCTTTCCTCATAAATTGGCTTTTTCTTGGTAGTACCTTTTGAATAACGGCTATATCGTTTTCATTCACACACTGCATAAGGACAAAATCTCCAACTGCCGGATAATCCGATGGACGTTCCGCTCCATACCGGAACTTTCTGGATACCCTTGCAGAATAATCTTCCTGGTCAGTTACAACCTGATAAAGCTCTCGCTCTTGCTGGATAACTCTTCCAAGCACATATTCGGGATATTCAGATGCCATACGATAATGTTCCTTGCCAGCTCCCCATTGTTCTAATCGCATAATTCTCCCTTCTCTCTCATTCGTTCCCTATATAATGCTGCTAATAGTTTTTTCAAACTTCTCTTTTATCCTTCTCTTATCCTTAGCACCATCATACAGACTGTAGTAAAAAAACATGATGGAATAAAACATGGTTGCTTTCTTATCTGCTTCCTCTATACTCATACTCTCGAACAGATCCTTCACGTATTCTACCGGACCAGACACAAGATACTGCTGATACAATGCCTGCATCTCTTCATTTCTAAATTGCTCTAACGTAAGCATCTTTCGGAATGATGATGCAAAATCGTTTTCTGTCCAATATGAAAACATAGATTTACTGTATTCCATGAAATTGTCCATGGAAGTCATCTCATATAGTTCAGCTTCATTTTCCTTTTTATCAGCAGGCATATCATATTCTCCTGCCTGTTCACCATCACCCTGCTCCATCTTTTTTATAACATGGTCAAAAATGTCTCTTTTACTCTTATAATGCCTATACAATGCACCTTTTGTCATACCAAGCTCACCCGCAATCTGACTGACAGAAACTGCTTCATATCCATCTCTCGCAAATAAATGTAATGCAACAATCAATATATCTTCTTTTGTAGTATTTGACATATCCACACCTCCTGCTTTTCAAAATAAACGACCGTTTACATTTTTAATTATAGTAAACGGTCGTTTATTTATCAAGATAGGGGATCTAAAAAAGCACTTTCGCCGAATACATCGTAAATACTCACTATAGTCCGACCATTAAATGAAAATGGAACATGGCAGTATAAAACAGAAAAAGAATATCTCTGTATCAAAGATGGGGAAGAAAAAGGATTTACAGCTACTGAATTCAAAGCTGCACAAAAAGATGGCTGGGAAAAGCAATACAGATATAAAGTTGAAAAAAAGAAAATTTATATGACCACATCCGACGCACAGGAAAAGGGCTATGACCGCATCGACAAGCATCCTAAAAGTAGCCGCTACGGCAGACAGAATCCTATTTCTGAACAATGGAACAGTGATGAGCAACTCTGTATCTGGAGAGCAAACTGGGCAGATGCCGTAAATAAAATGCTTGCCCATAATCAGATAAATGCCACCATTGATCACCGCAGCTTTGCAGAGCAGGGAATCACCGAACAGCCAACCATCCATGAAGGCTACATTGCCCAGAATATGGAAAAGAAAGGCATGATAGCAGACCGCTGTGAAATCAACCGTCAGATTCGTGCGGATAACAAAATGCTCCGAGAATTAAAAGCAAAGGTAGCAAAACTGGCTGAAGCTGTAGAAAAGTCTATTCCAATAATAGCTGAAACGTTAGAAGCAATCCGCAATCATATGATTTTTACACAGTATCATTTACTTCATAATGAGATGCAAAAAGAAGTGATCCATGACTGGATGAATCATTTTAATCCAATACTGAATAAATACAACACAGTTAAAAAGAAACTCAAAGCTAAAGTTACGGAACGGAAAGAACTGAATGTACAAAAGGATAAAACCAGTATTTTGAATCCCATCCAGCATATAAAATTAAATCAGCAGCTTACCACTATTACCGAAGAAATCGAAGAACTGAAATCAAGGAAAGAGCAGCTAATCTTCCAGGCAGAATGCTCTACCGATAAAGATATGACGAATCTATCCAAGAAATACGACCAGATGAATAACAATCTTGATATCCTAGATTCTCAGGACATCTCGCTCAAAAAACAGCTTGAAAAAGATGCCGCCGCTTTCCGGGAAGAAAAATTTCGTCCTGAACCTGAACAGTATACAGAATTGCTGGACACCAGAGTCCAGATACGTCC
>NZ_JBBMEI010000065.1:0-17709 GCF_040096655.1 Blautia intestinihominis
GACGAAGAGGAAAAAGCGGATGCGGAAACAAATGATGAACCTGCCATGGAAAACAGCGGACAGGTAAGTGAAACGACCGATGAACCTGCCATGGAAAACAGCGGACAGGTAAGTGAAACGACCGATGATGGAATTACCTCTGACAACAACGGGTCTGTTTCATCTTATGAAAATCTGCCAGCAGGCGTACCATATACCAGTGGATTCACTACTACTTCCGGTGTAGCATCAATTGTAGCACCGGGTGGAGGAGATGAAGAATCCAGAGTTCTTTACGATAACGGAGATGGGACCTATTCTGATTATTATGGGAGCCGATACAGTTATCAGGGAGATGGAAACTGGGCAGATGCCAATGGAAATTCATATCGTACCTGGAATGACGAAGGTTATCATTTCGGAAACCAACTGGAACAGCATGAACTTCAGGGCAGTAACGGTACTGTTAATGTAATAGAAACAACAAACGGAGATTATTATTATTGTGACGCAGATGGGGTCGGATACACAGACAATGGTGACGGCACCTGGACGGATGAGAATGGGAACATCTATACAGAATAAAGGATTTGTCCGATCGATGCATATTCAAATGATATTATTTCAGAAGAGGTATTGTATATGACCTACAATTTAGTAGAAATTCAGAAAAGACAGGAATCTACTGACAAATTTGTTCAGAAAGTTGGTAAAACTTTATGGCATTACACTTCTTTTCCAGCCTTGGATGGAATTTTAAGGAAAAAAGAGATTTGGTTTGGCAGCGCAACGAATGTGAATGATGCAAAAGAAGTGATTGGGTTTATTGATAACCTGAAGCAGAACATTGAGAACGGTCTTACCCAAAACAATATAAAACCCAAATGTGATGTTGATAAAATATTTAAAGAAATATATGACAGAACATCGCAAAAACACCTTTTTATGTTCTGTTTGTCACAGGCATTAGACGATGCAGCTCAATGGGACCGCTATGCCGATTATGGACGTGGTGTTGCAATAGAATTCAATACCGAAGCATTGCACAACTTGTTATATTATCATGGGATGATCATTGGCGAACAGTATTATACTCAGGAGACCAGGGATCATGAATTATACAAATTATTGTCTTCATATATTTCCACTGGAATTCTGGAAGGATTTTCCAACTTAGATGGATTCATTGATAATTTAGCATTATGTGCCCTTATTCACAAACATCCTACATTTACTGCTGAAAAGGAAATCCGAATCGCACCATATTTTGTAACGGACAACGATTCTAATATCGAATACAAAACATTCAATATAATAAAAGAGTTCTACATTTTAGATTTACAAAAAGTCTTAGAAACAGAAAATATGCACAGGGAAGATATTATCAATTCAATTATTATCGGACCACGTTCATCCCAGAATCCAAAAGATTTGGAAAACTACTGCAGACATCTTGGATTGCATAAACTGGCTCAAAATATAAAAGTATCTGATTGTCCATTGCGTTAATAGATAAGAGGTTCCACTTACAGTGTGGAATCTCTTTTTCTGTCGAAACTCATCTATCGATTTTTGTTGTTGTCGGTTGCTTCATATAGTACACTGTCGTTATAATTATTAACCGGCAATGGAAAGAATGAGGAAATCGTATTGGATACCACAGATTACACTTCATGTGCAGAGATTGAAGAAGCAAAGAAAGCGTTTTTCGAAACCAAAAGGAATCGAAAAACGCTTTTTCATATATGACATATAAAAAAATGGAATCATAAACGATAGCATATTATTTGCGAATATCTACCAGTCCCTTTTTCAGTATATATTCCGAGAACTCATATGAAGCTCCGTCTCCAGTCACATTCAGATACAGATTTTTGAGGTCACTTTCATTTACGATCCAGGCCATGTTCAGTTGTACACTTTCGCCTGGTTTTATAGAGGAAATATAGTTTCCACCGTTGCCATAATTTTCAGAGACACTATAATATACCATTTCTCCAGTCTTTGCCACGCCGGTCCAACTAATGTAGTCATAACCATCGCCGGCCTGTTCTGTTGAAATGTAAAGCTGTACTTTTCCATTTTCTTTAGTCAGGGTCAGTAAAGCACCAAGATAAAGCATATGGTCGATTTCCTCATTTGAATGATTGGTATAGGTAACTGTAACATAGACCAGTTTCTGATTCACTTCCTCTGACTTCACAATTTCATCCAGGGAATCGATTCCGTCGCCAGATTTCACATAATTCAATGTGTTTGTAGCTAGCTTTCCATCAGCATCAATGGCTTCCGCCCATTCTTGTGGTATTTTGTCCGGATCGAGAAGCTGAAGATCATCAGAAATTTGAACAGAATCTACCTTTACAGAAATCGTTTTTTCCAGATATTCACCATTTGTGTTTTCACCAATCACATCCAGATCAAAGGTGTCACCAATTTGGTAAATGGGTAGTTTTTTCTCATTTACAGAAGTACTTATTTCATCATTATCATCTTCTGTTTTTTCAGATATCATCTCTCCGCTCCATGTAGGTAATCCGGCGGTCTTTACCATAGTCGTGTTTCCCTCAATCACCAGATTTTCTGCAACTTTTATGGCTTCATCCTTTGACACATCATCTCCGATGTAGATCATAAGCACACGATATAAATCCGGGCAGATAAGATAAATTCTCTGGTTAAGAGCCCCGTTTTCGGTAATGCTATTATATTTGAGATATATCCCCTGGTATTTTCCAAATGTACGCTCTTCACTATCAATAACATTCTGATCCTGTACTACCTGTCCCAGATCATTTTTATCCAACAGGACAAATGAAAAACTGAACCCGCCAGTCATGTCATGCTCAGGATATTGGAGATGGTACTCGTCAATCCAGCTCATGCCCTCCGGAACATATTTAGTAGACAGATCTACCTCTGGGACCTCATCTGGAAGTACGGTCTTCTTTGCTGCATCACCAGCATCAATTTTGACTGAAACACCATAAGAACCCTGTTTTTCCAAAAACCAGTGATACAGATTTACTCCTGCATATACTGCCGTGGAAACTGCCAGCACACACGCAGCTGCCACTGCGGCAACTTTCGGAGCTGTCCATCGTTTTCTTCTTCGCAGATTCGCCACTTTATTATCCGCCAGCTGCTTTGCCACCTCATTTTGAATCATATTATGGATAAAATCCGGTGTTTCGGGAATATCGTTTTTCATATCTTCTAATCTCATATTGACACCTCCTGTAATTCCTGCCTTAATTTTCCTCTTGCCCTTGCAAGTCTCTTTTGAACGGCACCTTCCGATATTTCAAGGATCTGGGCGATTTCTTTTACACTGAAATCTTCTATATAGTATAGAATAACGGGTAAACGCAGTTCCTCTTTTAAGGAATTTACGGCTGTATATAATTCACTGTAATTCTTTGTTTTTTCTGATTCCGGTTCCTGTCTGTCAGCTAGATTTTCCAATGGGATAAATTTACTGGATTTACGCACAAGACTGTAACATTCGTTGATTAAGATACGGATTAACCAGGTCCGGGCATAGTTATCGTTTTTTAATGTACCGACATTGGAAAAAGCCTTCACAATTGTTTCCTGAATAGCATCTGCACAGTCATAGTCACTAAATAAAATTGTTTTTGCAGTTGAGTATAATTGTCTTTCTGAATCTAGGATCAGAGATCCAAGTTGTTCCTTTGTCATTTAAACACCACCTCTTTTTTTGCCAGCCAGCATTTTCTTTACATCTATTAGACGTGCAGAAATCAAAAATATCCCTAATAATTTATTCTTTTTCTTATAAATGGACAAGTTCGTGGTTGTGCACAAAAAAATGTCTACTTTCAATAGTATTCCATAATGAATGAGATAACTACCAAAAAGATTAATCATTTGTTGGACATTCTTTCGCTCTCCGATGTGAAAAAGAAAAAAATCTCCAATCTGTCAAGCGGATTGAGGGCAAGGTTTGGAACTGCATAATTCCGACCTCAAAGCTGCCGGAATGTGAAATGCGGCTGCGCATTATCAATCAGCGAGGCGAAGATCACAATCAGGTTTCTATTCGTTATCTGTCCGAACACTTGGAAATTGATGAATCTGTTACAACGGAACCACGATTGGAAGATCTGTATCTGTGGTTGTTTCCGCAGACAGATTTGGAAAAGGAGGACAGATAATATGCGACCCCGGATAGGATCAAATCGGCTTTGGAAACTTATCAAAGCTGCGGTCGAGAATATGGGCCGGTCGAGGAAGATGGCTTTCATCTGGCTGTATATATTGAAAAAATCGTCCCGATCCGTCCCTTACTGAACGGTCTGTCCGAAGCGTTTGCTGATCCATTAACAGACATTGGTGCTGATTTAATGGATATTGACCCGAATGACATTAACGGAGCCTATTATGAAAAGTGCGCAAAACATTTACAGGATGTCATGCGGAACGAGCAAAGAGAAAACGAAACCGCACAGCAGAAAGCTCTTGAAAAATATTCAGAACTTGATACGCCATTTTATCTTCATTCTGGAATTTCTAAAGATGCCTTTGATTATATTGAGTTTTATATTTTGTTCCTTGCTATTTTGTGCGTGGCAATCGCAGTACCTACTTTCGCTGGAGAATATCAAACGGGCGGTGACAGCATCCTGCGAACCACCGAATACGGGCGTAAACAATTAGCAATTACCAAGATTCTGGCGGCATTTACACTTTGCGTTTACACAAACCTATGATGAATTTTACGGAAATATTGTAGCTAATAGCATTGTTTATGCGTTGAAAATATCTGAAAAATTGATGATAGTAGAAATATAATATTAAAATAAAAAATTGTTTTACTATAGAGAAATATATAGTATAATACAACCATAAGAAGTGATAAAAAATAACAAGTTGACCTAGCCAAACATAATAAGTTTTACTGTTGTGTTTGGCTTTTTTTATTTGATAGCCAGAGCGGGAAGTGAGGTGTCTGCAATGCTAATTTGTGTTATCTTTGATTTGGGAATGGCAGTGATTATGTTTTTATTCGGAATCTGCTTTGTAAAATCAAATGGAAAGGCCGCTGCATTTTTGTCTGGCTATAATATGAAATCTAAGGAAGAACGAAAACAGTATGATGAAAAAGAAATGTGCAGAGTATATGGAAATCGGATGATGTGGATGGCACTGCCATTTGTAGCCGGGGCAGCCATAGATTTATTATACAGTGGAATCGGGTGTCTGGCAGCGTGTGTAATATGGACCGTTCAATTTGTTTTATTGATGAAAGAACGTATGAAACGAGAAAAAATAGAAAAGAACATTTAGGCAAAAATTATATGCGAAAGAAGATATACAAGCTATCCAGGAACAGGATAATTCTCGGGAACAAGAGGAACTTTAATTACTTAAAGGAGATGATGTGAATATGAGATGTCCATATTGTGAAGGAAAAATGCGAAAGGGTCAGTTGCATGCGGTTGGTGCAGGGGCAGGACTGGAGTGGAAAGAAGGCTCTGAGAGTTTGCGGTTAAATACGGATCCAGAGTTGGCAGCAAGGATATCTGGAGACCGCATAGCTGCCTATAATTGTGATTTTTGCAGAAAGATTATTGTCCCTTACGAATATTGAGATTTTCAATTCTTTGAAAAATATGCTTTAAGTAGAGATGGGAACCAATTGAATTCGAATACGATTAATTGCGAGGAATCAGGCGATGAAGATAAAACGTGGAGATATTTACTATATAGAGTTGTATCTGGAACCTGGAAAAATTTCTGACCACAATAAAAGAAGCAATGGAACATTGTCATTTACCGGAGTGGAACTAATGGATGCTATTGTGTCAGCTGGGATGCCAGATATATATTTGAACAAGGCGAACAAAAGAAATCGTAAAGAGGAGATATATTTCAAAATTAAATTGTTTGAAACATATGTTGCTTTATTGCCAAACGGAGAACTTTTATTCGATCCTGCAAGAAAAGTCTATTTGGATAGTACAGAAATTGGTGCAATTAATTATTGGATTGGAATGATACTTATCACTGTACTGGGAAAGAAAAAATATGGTTATGAGTATATGGTTCACTTATCGATGATATCAAACTTTAGTTCACATCCACGCATAAAAAACATCGATTTTTTTCAGTTAATGGCAAAACTACATACAAATCACCGGATCTAATAGCAATAAACAATTCGAACCGTTATTATGGTGTTTTCGAATCAAAAGGTTATAGCGCTTATGATTCAAATGCTATGGAACGTGGTTATATTCAAGCAAAATCAATAGATAAGATAAATGGAAAACCTCCAAAAAATTCTTTAGTTGTAATGACCGTAACAGGAAAGAGAATAGAGATAACGGAAAAAGACCCAGAGGGTGGAATGGAACAGATTGAAGTCAATTTAAGTTTCCTGCAAATATATCATTATTTGCCGATTGTTGAGTTGATTGTGGAATTAGGCCCAGAGGAACAGGAAGACTGGACATTTGGTTCTCTCGTATATGAGGAAGAAAAGTATTCTATTGGAATTCCTACGGTTTTGTATAAGGAACTTCTGCCAATAGCAGAAGGTAAGGAAGAAAATTTACTGGATGAGTTTCTTGAAAAAATTTCTTCTAAGGAAACATATTTATTAGATATCGTTCCGGATGAGGCAAGGCAGCATATTCTTCATGTAAAATAGAAATATGGAACCTTAAATCTTTATCAACAAATTAATGTAGATGTGGGAGGAAAGGGATATGAAAAAAGAATATAAGGTACTTATTTGTATTCTGGCTTTGATATTCAGCATAGGTGCGACTTGCATAGGTTTTGGATTGATTGGGAGCTCTTCTATGAAATTTGGAATGAAATATGTGTGTGATTTCGTTTTTCTGATGCAAACAATAGCTACATGCTGGGTTGTTATAGAATTGCTCAAAAAGTAAGCTTATTAGAGGGCTTTGAGTAAGTACCAGTATCTGACATATGAGAGGAAGGCACTGTTATGGATGGTATAAGCAGCAGGAAATTAACATGGGAAATTTGCATCGTTGGAATTGCGATTGCGATAATAAGCTTCTTTTTCTTACCGGAGATTATTCCCGTTCACTTTGCTGGGAATGGAGTCGCAGATGACTTTGGCAATAAGATAGAAATTTTTTTAATGCCGATACTCCTTCTGGCTGTTACAATCTTGAGTGGTATAAAAAGTATAAAGTATGTTCTGATGCATTCGAAGACTTGGCTAACAGTTGGTCAATATAACCTGATGATTGATTGTGTTTTAGGAATTATATTGATCGCAGAAATTTTTATGATTTATGCTTCGTTTGTTTAAAGGCTGATCTATAAATAAAGAAGCAGATATATGGCAGTTTCTGGTTCATTGGGCAGGCTGTTTTATATCAAAGTGTGAAGAGGAGCTGGTTCATGATGAAAAAAGTAATTCCAATTATTTTATTTACGGTATCAGCAATATTGCTTTCTGCATGTGGCAGAAAAGAAGAACTGTACGAGATTCCTGACCTGTCACAGTACAAGACAGATTATGTAGGAGATTCTTCGAATGTTATAAATATTGTAAGTGGGCAAGAGTATCCGGAAGGATATTCTTATGATAGCATACAGATACAGTCTGAAACGAAGCCTTATGGATTAACAGTATTTCTAAAAGTTGAGCCGTCTGCAGTTAAGATTGAAGATGAATTGCAAGTTAATGCGGATATGACATTTGATTTGATTGGTAATTTGGAAACACTTGATTATAAAATAGCGGATAGCAAGGAAATCATTGCATCGTATGAACGGTAGATCATTCAGTGGTTAATATTTTGTCTGCTATTATGTAGTAAGAAAAATAGGAAAGCGAAATATATATTTGGAGGACAGCAATGAGAAAATGCGAAAAGTGTGGAACAGTCATGAGAGCGGATTTAAGACTTAAAGTTAATGGCGGTGGCTATGGGATCGTTGTAGATGTAGATGAAAAACAAAAAACGACAACTATAGATGATGTTAAAGTTGCAGTCAGTCCAGAGTGTGGACATACAGAAATGTATTTAGAGGATTTAACTAAATTGAAGTAAAATTAGATATGATTGAAACAGGATAAAAAATTTTGATGGAATGCTTGTGGAGAAAATAAATATGAAAAAACTTAATTATACAGAAGATTTATTGAGAGTTATCTTCTTTTGGATAGGAACATTCTTTCTTGTTTCCGGTATCTTAAGTTTTCTTGGGATATTAAAACCAGCAGTAAACTCAGGTATTCAGAATCCAGATATGTTGGGAACTGTGTTTTCTATAACGGGGGTGCTTTTGTGTATAATAAGTGCTGCTCTTGGAATTTATACTGCAAAGCTTGATAAATTACATTTACAATTAATCGAAAATGGTACAAAAGTGAAGGGCTTGGTAGAAAAAGTATATTTGCAAAAATACACAAGATATAGAAGACAGATTCCATACAGGATTCTATATAGTTTTACATATCATGATAAAGTGTATTATCATAAAAGCCGTTTGGTATGGGAAAAGCCGGATCTTAAGAAAGGCGACTTGATTACCGTATATGTAAATAATCTTGGTAAATCAACAGTTTATAATTGCAATGAAGCGGTCTGATATCTAGCCTCTATATTTCGGAAAAATACTGCACGATCTGTGGTTTACAGAAGAGCAGCTTCAAAGAATGCTGAGGATGAAAAATGCAAATCCATCAGATGTATGGAAATTCAGAGATTATTAATTGGACAAATTGAAAGCTGAAAGGAAAACTGCCTATCCGTTTTCAGCATTGGCGGATCCGTCTGCTAATAAGTGGTTTAAAAATCAAAAAACGTGGTAAGAGTATTTTCATAATTCTGTTCAATTTTGTCTATGTTTTCGAGAATCCTGTTCATGTACAAATGCAACTAAATTAGAGTATAATAAGGGAAACCATTGAAACTGGGTTTCCGTAAAGGACATTCCTGTGATGGCAGGAATGTCCTTTACATATAGCGGTAAATTCTGAAGTAGTTGGCATAGAAGTTCATGAGGTAGTTGACGTATGCTTTAAATCTTTTCATTTCGTTTTCCTCCTTTCTTTATCTTACAAGCACATTATAATATCAGAAGACGTTTACTACTTGCCAAATGAGAAGAAAAAGTAGACAAAACTTGCAGGAGATTAATTGGAATGTACTGGTAAGAGCATCACAGACATTTGCCTGGATGCAGGAGTTGAGAGCCAAAGGACATTTAACCGGGTATCTCGTGAAAGATATAAAGTAACGTCAAGGGAATACCGGAATTTTTATCGTGAACAACATATAAGTCAGACCCAGGATGAAATATCTGGAATGGAGAAATAGGATGGCATTTATAATCTGTGTAGCAGCACTCATAATCATGATGTTTGTATTTACCCAAATGTTGTTAAGTTTCAGCAATAACAGTAGTGCGGCAGTTGAATCTGTTGATGCGACTGTAGTTGAAAAGAAGCAAGGAATCTATACCCATATGCAGTCTGAAGCACATGTACCTTGGTTTCGCGTTGTATTTGAGATGACAGATGGAAGTTTGATGGAATTTCAAATGCAACAGGGAGATTTTCGTGAATTGGAAAAAGGCGATCGAGGTATGCTGACTTATCAGGGAAATCGGTATATATGTTACCAAAAATATAAATTTAAAAGTGAAGCACAGGAGGAAGAAAATGTTAAGTGAAAGCATTGCAAAACTGGTACAGTATGGGATTACAACAGGTCTGACACCGGAATGTGAAAGAAACTACACAACAAATCTTCTGCTGGATGTTTTTCATGAAGATGATTATGAAAAACCGGACAACATTGAGGAACCTGTTAATCTTGAAGAAACATTGGACGAATTGCTGGATGAAGCCGTAAAAAGAGGTCTGATCGAGGACAGTATTGTATACCGGGATTTATTTGATACCAGATTGATGAACTGTCTGATGCCACGTCCGGGTCAGGTACAAAAAGAATTCTGGGACAAATATGCAGAAAGCCCAAAGGAAGCAACCGATTATTTCTATAAACTGAGTCAGGACAGCAATTATATCCGCAGATATCGCGTAGAGAAGGATCAAAAGTGGAAGGTAGACAGTCCATACGGTGAGATTGATATTACCATCAATTTGTCCAAACCGGAAAAAGATCCAAAAGCAATTGCCGCGGCAAGGAATGTAAAATCCGGAAGCTATCCGAAATGTCTTCTTTGCCCGGAAAATGAAGGATATGCGGGACGTGTTAATCATCCGGCAAGGCAGAACCACAGGATTATTCCGATCATGATCAATGATACTCCTTGGGGCTTCCAGTATTCTCCGTATGTGTATTACAATGAGCATTGTATTGTATTTAACTGCCAGCATACTCCAATGAAAATCGAGAGAAATGCATTCATTAAACTGTTTGATTTTGTAAAACTGTTTCCGCATTATTTCCTTGGATCTAATGCAGACCTGCCAATCGTAGGTGGTTCGATCCTAAGCCATGATCATTTCCAGGGCGGACATTACACATTTGCAATGGCAAAAGCACCAATTGAGCAGCATGTAATACTTCCGGGATTTGAAGATGTAGAGGCTGGAATTGTAAAATGGCCATTATCTGTGCTTCGTATTCGCCATAAAGATTCCAACCGTTTGGTAGATCTGGCAACACATGTGTTGGAAGTATGGAGAGGCTATACCGATGAAGAAGCATTTATTTATGCTGAGACCAATGGAGAACCACATAATACAATTACACCAATTGCACGTAAAGTAGGTGATACCTACGAACTAGATCTAACATTAAGGAACAACATTACAACAGAAGAACATCCGCTGGGTGTGTATCATCCGCATGCAGAATATCATCATATTAAGAAAGAAAATATCGGTCTGATCGAAGTTATGGGACTTGCAGTTCTTCCGGCCAGATTAAAAGGTGAGATGGAACTTTTGGAAGAGTATATTCTCGAAGGCAAAGATATTTCTTCAAATGAACAGATTGAGAAACATGCAGAGTGGGTTAAGAAGTTTCTTCCGAAATATCCGGAAATCACAAAAGAAAACATCCATGGCATTCTTCAGAAAGAGATTGGAATCGTATTTACCCATGTTCTGGAAGATGCAGGAGTATACAAATGTACGACCGAGGGAAGAGAAGCATTCATGCGTTTTCTTGAAACATTATAAAAATTGAAATAAAAGGATTTTTTGGGAAATGGGAGGTAAGTGAAACCTCCCATTTTTTTAGAGCAGCTACTCTTAAGAAGCATGGATCGGGCAGTTGCATTATACGAAAGTATGGAATTGTGGGGATTCCATGGGGAATTTTATTATGCAGAGAAAGAATATAACAAACTTGCCATATCAGTAAAGGAGAACAGGTGGGTCTGATCGGAGCCAATGGTGCAGGGAAGTCTACGCTAATGAAGGCAATGCTGGGACTGATCCATGCAAAGGGAAAGATCATTGCAACCCATGATCTGGATCTGGTACTGGAAACCTGTGACCGGGTATTGGTTTTAAACCAAGGGAAATTGGTAGCGGATGGATCTGTGCAGGACATTTTATGGAACCGGAAACTCTTGGAAAAATACAACTTAGAGCTGCCGTTTTGCTTGGCAGGAGTTCCTGAACGTTTCTCGGAAAAAGAGGTTGAAGTGTCCAAGACCATGGAAGTGAATGGAAAAAGGGCATTCGGGTATGATGAAGCGATTTTGTATAGAAGAAAATAGGTGAGATCTGATTAGGTGCTGTCGTGAATCAGGCAAGAATGAAAAATCCCTGACCGGTCACGGCAGCCCCTTTTTTCCTGTTTTCAGGGTTCTGTTCACAGAGAAAAAGGAAAGTGTCTGAAAATACCCAAAAAGTGCTAAATATGAGATAAATGATGATGCGGTGTTTCTATCCGTAAAAGAACAGAAGAAAAATGTTTTGTAGAAATCAGCTTACTGTTTGTAAAAGAAAATGTTTTTTTCAGCAGCCCTGGTTATTTTTTATTAAATCGGAGATATTAAAATCAGACGATTTAAAAAATTTGTCTGAATGCTGTTTATCGTTAAAAACAGGGGGCATGGATGGGAAAAAGAAAAGAGATAACCGGTAAGGATAATGGAAAGAAAAAAATGTGGATAATAATCACTGTCATCATAGTGTTCTTTGCTATGGCTGGCTATGCAGGAATGTCTTATTACTATTCAGACAGATTTTTTCGGGGAACAACGATCAATGGAATTAACTGTTCTGGAAAAACATCGGAAGAGGCAGAACAGGCGGTTGCTAAAAAAGCAGAGGACTATCTGCTGGAAGTAAAGGCAAGAAATCTGAAAGCACAGAGTATCAATGGAAAATTGATCGGATATCGTTATGTTTCGGATGGCAGTATTTCCCAATATCTGGATGAACAAAAACCATATAAATGGGTTCGGGGATTTTGGAAAAAGCAAAATTATACAGCCAAGGAAAATATGACCTATGATAAAGTGAAGTTAAAAGAACAGCTGGAAAAACTGGAATGTGTAAAAAAAGAGAATCAGACAGCACCAGAAGATGCTTATGTAGCTTATAAAGATTCGAAGTTTGAAATCGTACCGGAAACGGAAGGGAATACCCTGGATTTCAATGGAGCTTATCAGGCACTGTCAGAAGCGGTTACTGACAAAAAAAGAACCATTGATCTGAATAGTTGTCCGGCTGTTTATGTAAAAGCGGCAGTAATGAAAGATGATCCAGATCTTAAAAATTCATTGGAAGAATGCCAAAATCTGATCCGGACCAAAATCGTATATATATTTGGAGAAGAAACGGTAACATTGGAGGGAGACGAGATCAGAAACTGGCTTATTTTTGATGAAAGAGGAAAGCTGCAAAAAAATGAGGATGAACTGAGACAGTGTGTGGCAGAATATGTGGCACAGCTGGCTGCCACACATGATACCGTAAATACAGAGAGGAAATTTTGTACAACAAACGGACGTACTGTTCAGGTGTATAGTTCCGTTTATGGATGGAAGATCGATCAGGAAAAGGAAATAGAAACCATTATGCAGGAAATGATTGCAGGAGTACAGATAAACCGGGAACCGGTATACGCTATGCGGGCAAATGCACGGGGAATGAATGATATAGGCAGCACGTATATTGAAGTGGACCTGTCTGCACAGCATTTATATTACTATCAGGATGGCTCGATCATTTTGGAATCGGATATTGTGTCAGGAAATATGCAATATGCAGAACGGCAGACACCACCGGGAATTTTTCAACTGTATTACAAGAAAAGTCCATCTGTGCTAAAAGGAAAGATGTTGGAAAATGGGAAATATGAATATGAAAGACCAGTAACTTACTGGATGCCTTTTAATGGGGGGATTGGATTTCATGATGCTTCATGGCAGCCATACTTTGGAGGAAATCGTTTCCGAGAAGGTGGTGGATCCCATGGATGCATTAATCTTCCGGCGGACAAAGCGGCAAAACTTTATAATAGGATAGACGAAAGTGTGCCGATTGTCTGTTTTTATTAAAAATGGGCAGGATATATAGTTTTATATAGAGGTTTGTTTATAAAATGGAAGATCTTAAATGGTCTTCTGTTTTTTTATAATTATCAGCAATAATTTCATGGAAGAAAAGTGTGTATGTTCCGTCCAGATATGGAAAGAAGTCTTTGACCATTTTGACCGGTAAGCGAAAAAAATCGAGATAAATGAGATCTATTCGATTGATGAAGACGCAAAGGAACCCTTGCAGGAGAAGATCAAGAGGATGCTGGTTACAGAAGCAAAACGAATGGCAGTGTATTAAAATTAGGTGGATGTAATTGAGGAAAAAATATGATATCATGTTAGTGACAAAACGAAAATTATGGAGGAATAGAGTGTGAAAAAATGCAAATATTGTGGCAAAAAACTCAATGATAATTTTGAATTTTGTAACAGTAAATGTGAAAATTGTTATGAAAAGATGATGGATAAAGACAGCCATAAAATCAAGTATTTTACATTAGGCATTATTTTGGGATTCTTAGTTATGTTTTATGGCATTATTTCTAACAATAATGTCTTTATAATAGGAATTGGGATTATAGTAATGGGTATAGATGTTGTTTTATTGCCATTTACAACTCCTGAAACAATTAATTTTCTAGGATATCAAAAGTCAAAATTCGCAGGAAGAATATCAGGCATATTGCTTATAGCAGTTGGAGTATGGATGTGTTTTATTCAATGATAAATCCCAGCCTGCAAAATTGAAAATAAATTGAAAGTCACGAAATCGGAGGAGTTAATGATTATGTGGAATGAATTAGGCTTAAGCGGGGGAACCGCAATTATTATTTTGATTGCGCTGTATTTCGTCATCAAATGGGCAGTGAAAAATGGAATCAAAGAAGCCTACAGTGCCATTACTGGAAAGAAAACGGAAGAAGATGTCAGAAACGAAAAAGAATTGAAAGAACTCGGATTTGAGTTAGAAGATAAATAAAAGTTTGGAGAATTGAGAAAATCGGGATTTGGAGGAGATTCTTATTTATGAAAAAAGGGATAAACAAATCAATTTTATTTTACATTGCATCAGTTCTGTTTTTCATAGCGTCAGCTATTGGCTTTACGAGTGGAAATGAAAGTTCTATGGCTATAGTATGGTTATGTCTTGGTTCTTCATTTCTTTGCTTGGGTTCGACTCATAAGAAAAAGGAAAACAATACAGATGATAAATAATTTCCTGCTTGTATTGTTGGAAAATCGGGATTCATAGAGTTCTTTTGTGATTTGCAACTGCTGGTTGACAGATTTACAGCCCGGAATGGTGGAATGCAAACAGCAAAACTGTTATATTGAGCTCATAAAATCTGCAAAAGGAGAAAAAAATGATTTTAGCTGATAAGATTACAGAGGAAAGAAAAAAGAATGGATGGTCACAGGAAGAACTAGCCAATCAGTTGGGCGTATCCAGACAGGCAGTATCTAAGTGGGAAAGTGCAGGAGCTGTTCCAGATTTGCAAAGAATTTTACAGATGTCGGAGCTATTTTGTGTTAGTACAGATTACCTATTAAAAGATGAAATGAAAGCAGAAAATATCACCTATCACGAAAGTACTGAAAGCTATGCAGAACCGTTGAAAAAAGTAACTATGGAGAATGCAAATGAATTTCTTGACATGAAAAGAAATGGATCCAAAGTAGTGGCAAACGCAACAAGTATGTGTATCTCAAGTCCAATATTATTGATTGTTCTTGTGACAATGGCAGAAGATGACGTATTTCATGTTTCGGAATCTCTGGCAACAGTATTTGGATGTGTTATTCTGCTTGGAATGGTTGCGGCAGCCGTCTTTTTGTTTATTACATATGGAATGCGAGAATCACATATGGAACATTTTGAAAAAGAATGCTTTGAAACAGAGTATGGTGTATCTGGAATAGTACGAGAAAAAAAAGATTCCTATGAACCGATTTTTATCAGAGGAACAGCTGTTGGGGTAGTGCTTTGTATACTGGCAGTGATTCCGACAATTATTGCCGGAGCCATGGAAACGTCTGACTATTGTTGCGGCCTTTCCGTTGGATTGCTGCTGTTCATACTTGCAATAGGAGTGAATCTGTTGGTTCGTGTTGGGATGGTAAAAAGCAGTTACGATACCCTTCTTCAGGAAGGCGAATATACAAAAGAAGAAAAACTGTTTAAGAAAAAGACTGACACGTTTTCTGGTGTATATTGGTGCTTGATTACAGCGATTTACCTTGCATGGAGCTTCTGGACGATGAGCTGGGATATTACATGGATTGTATGGCCGGTTGCTGGTGTTTTGTTTGCAGCATTGCTTGGTGTGGTAAAAATGGTATTAAAGAATGACAGTGAAACTCAGCACTATATTTAAGATGGAGTTAAGTTTTTTTTCGCATATTATACGCATCCAGAACTTCCAGTTGACCGAGCTATTTAGAGCGAATGATGCTTCTTGTCCAAAGAGCAAGAAAAGGTAGATTAGAAAGTGTTTTTTACAGGCAGGTGATTAGATGAATGATCAATTTTTACAAGGAGTATTATTCGATTGGAATAGAATTGATAACGATAGTTATTTAAAGAGAATTAAGGCTTTTAAAGGGATTGAAAAACTTGTTTTCAATAAACCAATTACCTTTTTTGTCGGAGAAAATGGCAGTGGTAAATCTACTTTATTGGAGGCACTTGCTGTAGCACATGGTTTTAATCCGGAGGGTGGAACAAAGAATTATGTTTTTTCTACGCATGATACACATTCAGAATTGTGTGATGCGATAAGAATTTCCAAAGGCTATCGGAAGGAAAAGTGGGGTTATTTTCTTAGGGCTGAAAGTTTTTATAATGTTGCAACGAAGGAAGAAGAATATGCGGATCTCACACATCCTTCCGCTAAATATCATGAAAAATCACATGGAGAGAGTTTTCTCGCATTGGCACAGAATAATTTGCGTCCAAATGGCTTGTATCTTTTTGACGAACCGGAAGCTGCATTATCCCCACAGAGACAGCTTACATTGTTGATGCAAATATATAGTTGTGCAAAAGAGGGAGCACAGTTTATTATAGTTACGCATTCGCCAATTTTGTTAGGAATACCTGATGCAGATATCTATTGTTTTGATGATGGACGAATACATTTATGCGAATATGAAGAAACAGAGAGCTATCGGATAACAGAAATGTTCATAAACAACAGGCAGATGCTGTTGGATAAATTGCTAACAGATTAGATAATAAAGGAATCGACGGATTCAAGTTTGTGAAATTAAGAAAATCTGGATTGTAGAGGAAAATATTACATGAAGAAATTAGTATTGGTATCATTAAAAACGTTTGCCTTTTTTGTAGGCTGGGCTATATGTGTTTCAATTTTGCCTATACCAGATACAAAAAGTGCGGCAGTCTGGAGATTTTGGGCAGAATTGATTCCATTATTGTCAGTTATTGGTTTTACAATTATTTTCAGCTTTTATCAATAGCGTTATGCAGGAAGTGTTAGTTCGTGGTTACTTGTATCAGATGATAAAAAATAATTACAACATCGTTGTCGCTGTCCTTATATCTACCGGATTATTTACATTTGCACATGGTGGGGCTTTTGAAGCAGGAATACTTCCTGTACTAAACGTTATAACAATGAGTCTTTTCGTGACGGCAGTTTTGGAATACACGGAATCCTTAGTTGCTCCGATCGTAATCCATTTTTTATGGAATGGAGTTGGTGCAATTATTTTGGGTGGAGTATCATTAGCAGAAGATTATCCGCATTTGTTCAACATGGTAATTAGTGGAAATTCAATTTTGTCGGGTGGCAGCTGTAAAATTGAAGGTAGTATAGTTGTACTGTTTATGAACTTGATTTTAATGTTTGGATTCGTAATGGCAAAAAAGATAAGGGACAAAAATCTATAATTTCAGTTTTATTGTACTTTTCTAATTTGAGACACACTGTGCCCTGAATTGAGCTGGTCACATTATCGTGCCCTGATGCGTATAAATGATGAGAAAACAAGAACAAATGCAATGTAGACTTGGGATATAAAAAACTATACTATAGAAAAGCGTTAGAGGTGGCAACGGGAATGAAAAATAAAATTTTGGTGATAGAAGATGACCGTGCAATTTCAGAATTGCTGTGCATGAACCTGGAGGCAGCAGGGTATGAGACTGTGGCAGCGTATGATGGGGAAGAAGCCCAGAGGCTGCTCTTATGGCAGGAGGAGGCGGACCTGGCAGTAGTG
>NZ_JBBMEI010000066.1:0-17650 GCF_040096655.1 Blautia intestinihominis
AGCTGGTAGGTAGCCCAGCCGTCCTATGTAAATAGGGTAAGTAACCTGCCCCTCCGGGTTGTCCATTCTTTGTTCAATTCATTTTAGGAGGGATTTTTATGGACAAAACAAATGGAAAACTGACGGTATATTTTGAAGAACCATTTTGGGTAGGCGTATTTGAGCGTATTGAGGATGGTAAATTATCTGTAGCGAAGGTAATATTTGGTGCAGAACCAAAAGATTACGAAGTGCAGGAATATATTCAACAATACTATTTCAGTTTGAAATTCAGTCCGGCTGTTGAAACTGTTGTAAAGGATATAAAAAGAAATCCGAAACGGATGCATCGAGAAGTAAAAAAGCAGACAATAGGAACAGGTATTGGCACAAAATCGCAGCAAGCATTGAAATTACAGCAGGAACATAACAAACAGGAGCGTAAAGAGAGAAATCGCAAGAAAAAAGAGGCGAAAGAACAGCGAATGTTTGAGTTGAAACAGCAAAAGAAAAGAGAAAAGCATGAGGGGCATTAAAAGCCTCTTGAGCTTTAGCTCAAATCGGAATTGACCGAGCACATTGGGCGAGAGATACTTCTTGTTTGAATGTTGGAATGATTATAGGTATTTGTTTTCGGGATGAAAATACCGTTTATTTATTCTAGACATAAGATGTCCGGTTGAAAATTAACGGATTCTCGTTTTATGTCGTGGTAATTTTGGTGCATATTGGTAAGCTGTAAGTGGAAGAGAGGTAGAGATATGGATACAAAAAAGATTGGAGCCTTTTTAAAGCAATGTCGTAAAGAAAAGAATCTTACGCAAGAACAGCTTGCCGAGAAGTTTGGGGTATCTGCAAGAACAGTTTCCAGATGGGAAACAGGAATAAATATGCCAGATCTCAGTGTACTTGTTCAACTTGCTGAATATTACGATGTTGAGATGAGAGAGCTCCTGGATGGAGAAAGGAGCCAGACTATGAATAAAGATATGAAAGAAACACTGGACAAAGTTGCGGTGTATGAAGAATGGGTGAAACAAAAAGCATTAAAGGCTGGAAATCTTGCATTTGCATCAATGTTTGTGATTGGTGTGTTAGCGATTATTATTCAGATGCTATTAATGGTGGATACTCGTTTGGTTTTGGGAGAAATAGTAACTGTCTTAGTAGGAGGAATCCTATATGTAGCTATTATGGTGTATAATGGAATATGGGATAAATGCCTGCCAAAAAGTGCTGCTATATGGCGGAATTTTCTCACCAGTGTAATATGTGCAGGAATTTTTACAGTCATCTATGGTACATGTTTATTTAGAATGGGAGCTACAGAAACACAGATAACACGATTGGCATTGGGATTTCTGATAGGTATTACTATTGTGTCATTTATTATTCTTAGGACCTTAGCATTTATTAATCGAAAAAGAAATCAGAATTCACCAAATGTTCAGGAGAGAAAAGAAACTTCCCAATCTAAGACAGAATGGACAAAGATTTATAATGCACAGAATATAGTAGAGACAGAACAGCTCGTAGAAATGTTAAAGCAAAGTGAAATAGAAGCTTTTTCCCAGGAAGCAGGTGCGAATGTTGCAATGCATGGGGCACCCGGATTTGGAATATATGGCGTGGATATATTCGTGAAAACCGATGATACAGAGAAGGCAGTACAGCTGATCAAGGAGATTAATAACCAAGAGAATGAAGAAATTTTTTGACATTGTCACATATGCGTGCTAATATGATTATAGAAAAAGTGTGCTGCCGATAGACGGTTAGTCCACATACTTAATTGATTGAAAATAACCGTTCAGTTTGCTAGACTGAGGCGGTTATTTTTGTGTCTTGTTATTAACTTTGCCGAATACCTTTGAGGAACGAGGGAGTGAGATATATGGAGCAATTATTGATTGTTGAAGATGATATTGGTTTGAATCAAGGTTTATGCAAAGCACTGAAAGTAGATGATCGGAAGATCATTTCCTGCCATGACCTGAAAACAGCGAAGGAGCAACTGCTTTGCGGCGGTGTATCCCTGATCCTGTTAGATATCAATCTGCCGGATGGCAGTGGGCTTGAACTGCTCCGGGAGGTCAAGGAAAACACACCCGGGATTCCTGTTATTCTGCTGACTGCCAATGATACCGATCTGGACATCGTGGACGGACTGGAGAGGGGCGCTGATGATTACATTACCAAGCCCTTTTCTCTTTCGGTTTTGCGGGCAAGAGTGAATACCCAACTGCGAAAGCAAGCGTCAAACCATAAAAATGCGCCGATCCATATTGATCTATTTCACTTTGACTTTGAGGCTATGACCTTTTATGTGGGAGATTCAAAAGTGGAATTGAGTAAAACAGAACAAAAATTACTGCGTCTGCTTGTTGAAAATCGTGGTCGAACCATGACCCGTGGAGACCTTGTAGACAGGATCTGGACAGATGGTGCTGAATATGTGGATGAAAATGCTTTGTCTGTTACGATCAAGCGTCTGAGGGATAAGCTTGGGGCACAGAAATACATTAAAACCGTCTATGGAATCGGTTATAGCTGGGTGACAAAAGATGAATAAAAGCGGCATCGCGATCATACTGCTGTGTTTTCTGGCGGCAGCAGCTGTTGTATTATGGGAGCGGAGAAAGGTCATAAAAACGATGGAAGAAATCGAAAGGATGCTGGACGCCGCCATGACCGGCTCCTTTTCTGAAACAACTTTTGATGAAAGCCAGCTGTCTGCTTTGGAAACAAAGTTTGCACACTATCTTTCTGCCGCAGAAGCATCTTCTCGAAATATGGCACAGGAAAAAGACAAAATCAAATCCTTGATTGCGGACATTTCCCATCAGACGAAAACGCCGATTGCAAACCTGCTGTTATATAGCGAGCTTTTGATGGAGGAAACTCTGTCTGCATCGGCAAAGGAAAATGTGGAGGCACTGTACAAACAATCGGAAAAGCTACGATTTCTGATTGATTCTCTCGTAAAACTTTCCAGACTGGAAAATGGGATCATTTCACTTTCCCCTCAGCAAGCATCACTTCAGCCGCTGCTTGAAAGCGTAGTAGAACAATATACCGCCAAGGCTTCTGAAAAAGGATTGTCTTTGCAAATGCAGGATACCAATGCTTTTGCTGTATTTGACTTCAAATGGACAGCGGAAGCGCTGGCTAATATCGTAGACAACGCCATCAAATATACGGAGCATGGAACAATCACGATTTCTACCGTAAGGTACGAAATGTTTACAAGGATCGATATATCGGATACCGGTTCAGGTATCCCGGAAAACGCGCAGGCAAAGATCTTTGCCCGCTTTTATCGTTCAAAGTCAGTTCGGGAGCAGGAAGGGGTTGGCATCGGCTTATACCTTGCCCGACAGATCATATCCGGCGAGGGCGGCTATATCAAAGTCGCCTCTGTCCCCGGCAAAGGAAGCACTTTTTCCGTGTTTCTGCCGAAATAACAACAATTCTATCAAAATTGTTAGATTTCATTTTCCGCCGGAAAGAATGTGGAAAGAATCCTATGCGATAATCTGTATGTATCAAAGGATCGTTTCCTTTCATACATACAGATTTTTTCATGGAGGTACTTGTTTATGGAGGTTTTACAGGCAAAAGACCTGAAAAAGATTTATGGCTCCGGTAATAACGCCGTTCATGCGTTGGATGGAGTTGATTTAAGTGTGAAGAAGGGAGAGTTTGTTGCAATTGTCGGCACATCCGGATCCGGAAAATCCACGCTGTTGCATATGCTGGGCGGGTTGGATCGCCCTACAAGCGGCACAGTCAGGGTGGACGGACAGGATATTTTCTCCCTGAAGGAGGAAGCGCTGACCATCTTCCGCCGCAGGAAAATCGGCTTTGTGTTCCAAGCATATAATCTTGTTCCGGTGCTGAATGTGTATGAAAATATCGTTCTACCCATTGAGCTGGACGGTGGCAAGGTCAACAAGGATTTCGTACAGCAGATCGTGCAGACCCTTGGGCTGGATGAGCGTCTGGATGCACTGCCCAATCAACTCTCCGGCGGTCAGCAGCAGCGTGTGGCAATCGCCCGTGCGCTGGCGGCAGCACCCGCTATCATTCTGGCAGATGAACCCACCGGCAATCTGGATTCCAAAACCAGCCAGGATGTATTGAGCCTTTTGAAAGTCACCAGTCAAAAGTTCGCCCAGACAATCGTAATGATCACTCACAACGAAGAAATTGCACAGATGGCAGACCGCATTATCCGTATCGAAGATGGTCGGATCGTCTCCCAAAACTAACGGGAGGTGGTTACGATGAATGTCAAAAACAGAAAATGTATTCGGAAACTCAGCTTAAAATCTCTTTATGCGAACCGTCGTCGCAATCTGATCGCCATTTTTGCCATTGCGCTGACAACGCTGCTATTTACGTCCATGTTCACCATTGTCTTGTCGTTGAACGCCAGCTATGAAACCTACCAGTTTCGGCAGGTAGGCGGCTATGCGCATGGCACCTTTAAGGATGTTTCCCCCGAGCAGGCGGAACGCATCGCTGCCCACCCAAAGGTGAAGGCTGCGGGGGCACGGAAGGTAATCGGTATCACTGCGGAGGGGGTCTTTGCCAAAATACCGGCAGAGATCAGCTACATGGATGCCAACTGCACTAAATGGAGCTATGCAACCCCTACTACCGGACGGATGCCCGAAAGCGGCAAAGAGGTAGCCATGGATACGGCAGCGTTGCAGCTGCTTGGCGTAACGCCGGAGCTGGGCGCCGAGGTCACGGTTTCCTATTCCATTACGGACAAGGATCAAACCGCCTTTACTGTAACAGATACCTTTACGCTGGTGGGCTATTGGGACTATGATGAACTAATGCCTGTTCACTACATCAACATCAGCCGTGATTACGCAGATGACATCGAAGCGCAGGCAGTGAAAACAGGTTTACAGCCTTTCCGCACAGATTTGAATGTCATGCTGGCCTCCGGCACAAACATTCAAGGGCAGATGGAGCAGGTGGATACCGATCTTGGCTACACCTGGGACAGCTATACCGATCCCAACAGCGTCCGGATCGGCGTTAACTGGGGATATACCTCATCCCAGCTGGAGTCGCAGCTCGATCCAGAGCTGATGGTCGCCATAGCAGCTTTTTTGCTGCTGGTCATTTTCACGGGGTATCTTATCATCTATAACATTTTTCAGATCTCCGTTGCAGGGGATATCCGGTTTTACGGACTTCTGAAAACCATTGGCACAACGCCCCGGCAGCTCAAACGCATCATTCGCCAGCAGGCACTTCTGCTTTGTCTGATCGGTATTCCGGCGGGGCTGCTGCTGGGCTATGGCATCGGCGCTGTTTTGGTTCCTGTTGTCTTGCGCTCCACCCAGTTGGATGCAGGCATCACCACCATCAGCACATCGCCTGTGATCTTCCTTGGTTCTATGCTGTTCGCCTTGTTGACGGTGCTCTTGTCCTGTTCCAAGCCCGGAAAAATGGCAGCTAAGGTCTCTCCGGTGGAGGCTACCAAATATACGGATGCAATGCAGACCAAGAAAAAACAGCGCAGCACCCGGGGAGCCAAGCTCCATCAGATGGCCTTTGCCAATTTGGGACGAAACAAGAAAAAGACGGTGCTGGTGGTGGTGTCTCTGGCACTGTCGGTGACGCTGTTCAATGCACTGTGTGCCTTTGTGGGCGGCTTCAGCATGGAGAAGTATGTATCCTTCATGACCTGCGCCGATTTTATCGTCAGCACGCCCGACTATTTCCGTTACAACCCGGCAGATGAATTCATCACGCCGGAACAGATCGAAGAGATCGCAGCAAACACAAAGTCCAGTCTTTCCGGCACGGGATATGCTGTGCGAAAACCCGTATATCTTTGGATGACGGAGGATGCTCTGCGGCAGGACTATGCAAGGTACGAAAGTGCTGAGCAGTTGGACAGCCATATGAGCCGCATGGAGCACCGGGGCGATATGGTGATGGGAGATAGCAGAATCGAGGCTCTGGATAACAGCCTGTTTGACAAGCTGCAAGTGTTCGACGGAGATATTTCTCCTATGCTGGAGCCAAACAATAACGCTATTGCCATTGCGGTTTCTTTGGATGATTACGGCAATCTGCTCAATCCTGAATACTACCCCAAGGTGGGGAACACGATTACCGCTACCTATGCGGATGATGTGAAATATATCGACAGCCGCACCGGGGAACTCCGCACCGAAGATACACCGGAGGAGTACCTTCAGGCAAAATTGTATGGAGCCAGAGATGTAGAGTACACGGTCTGCGCCTTGGTAGAACTTCCGAATTCCATGAGTTATCGTTATGGCGGTATTGGATATGACGCAGTTTTGTCTGTGGACACCGCACAGAGGGACAGCGGTGGTGCAGCCATTCCGATGCTCTACCTGTTCGACACAGCGGACGAAGCTGACGAGGCCGAAGCAGAGCAATATCTGTCAAAGCTCACGGCCGGTGAGTTTTCGCCCTTGATGTATGAAAGCAAAGCCACGGTTCGCTCTGAGTTTGCTCAGTTCCGGCAGATGTTCCTTCTGATCGGTGGTATCCTCTGTGCTATCATTGGGCTGGTGGGACTCTTAAATTTCTTCAACGCCATGATGACCGGTATTCTTTCCCGCCGCCGGGAATTTGCGGTGCTTCAGGCTGTAGGAATGACAAACCGACAGCTCAAAACCATGTTGATCTACGAGGGGTTGTTTTACGCAATGTCTTCCGTAGCGGCGGCCTTTATTCTGTCGCTGGCGGTGGGACCTCTTGCAGGAAAAATGCTGGGCAGTATGTTCTGGTTCTTTGAGTATCGGTTCACCGTTCTGCCTGTCCTGCTGACAATTCCGGTATTTCTTCTGCTTGGGTGGCTGATTCCCTGCATGATGTATGATAACGCAGCGAAATGCAGCATTGTAGATCAGTTAAGGGATGCTCAATAATTGTTAAGCCAAAATTAGCCCTCTGTCAATGAAAAGGCTGAGGGCTGGAATTCAAATAATAATCAAAGTGACCATTACACTGGCCAGCGGCAAGAAACAGGTCATTTCCGTTACTGTGCAGAAAACAACGGTAAGAACAACAAAGATCACCGGACTGAAATCAAGCGTGACTGTTGCAAGGAATAAAAAAACTTACGCCGAAACCAGTCATCAGCCAGATTACTTCCCAGGAGAAGGTTACCTACAGTTCTTCGAATAAGAAGAGCGTGACGCTAAATTCCAAGGGCGTGATCACCGGAAAGAAAAAGGGAACAGCTTATATCACAGTGAAATCTGGAAAGATCCGTAAAAAAGTAAAAGTAGTTGTTAAATAAAAATGATTCAAGCAGGAGCTGCCTTTCATGAATACACATGGAATGGCAGCTCCTTTTTTCATTTTTTGCATGTAGTTTTATTTGCAGAAGTAGATTACGATATTAATAGTTGACCAAGAGAGAAGAATGTTTAGATAATATGTTATAGTGATAATGGAAGCATGGTAACAAAAAAAATTATAAAAATAGAAAAAAAGTGCAACCAAACAGAAAAAAATACGTTCTATATAATAGAAAACATTAATATGGCACACTGCAAATAACCTATCTGCATAAAAACACTAATATACAGGGGAGAAATGTGATATGGAAGATATACATATTATAAATTTATTTTTAGAAAGATCAGAAGATGCAATTCGCCAGGTAGAAGTAAAGTACGAAAAATTTTGCTTTAAGATTGCATGGAATATTTTATATAACACAGAAGATTCAGAAGAATGCGTAAATGATACGTGGCTGATAACGTGGAATAAGATTCCGCCCAAAACGCCAACAAAATTATCTGCATTTCTTGGAAAAATAACCAGAAATTTGGCATTGGACAATTTCAGAAAGAAAAATGCTTCAAAAAGAGCAGATACACATATGATGGATATTTGTGGTGAAGTGGAAAAACTGGAAAATACAATAAAGGATTATGTGGAAGAGGATATAAAGAAAAAGGAAATTTTGAATATTTTAGAAAAATTTTTAAGTGATTTAAAAGCAGGAGACAGGGATATTTTTGTCAGGCGATATTGGTATATGGATAATATTAAAGACATTGCAAAAAGACATGGATGCTCTGAGACTAAAATTAAATCCAGTCTTTTTCGAAGCAGAAACAGATTATGGGAAGAGGTGAAAGAAATCATATGAAAAAAGAAAACAATTTTTTGGATCTGATGGGAGAAATAGATGAAAAATTTGTTTACGAAGCTTCCTTGCCATGGAAAAAGCGAAATGTTAATTTGAAATTAAAATTAGCAAAGATTGCAGCAGGAGTTGTAATAGCATTATTGTTAGGAGGCTTGGGACATCCGAATGAGATAAAGGCGGCCTGGGAACAGATTACTTCGTGGATTCAAACGGCATTGGGGATTAATGAAAATGTAGAATCATATATAGATAGTGTTGGAAAAACGATTACTAAAAATGGAATTTCTATTACGTTAGATGAAATTGCTGCTGATAAGGAGAATTTATGGGTGGCAATATCTGATAATATAAATGATTCAAAAGAAAAAGAGACTATTCTACTAACAGAAGTGGAGATAAATGGAAAAGCGGCACAGTTAGATGGAACATATGCTCTGGAGAAAAAGGAGAACGGAGCAGATGGTCAGGTTTGTCATTATAGGTTGGAAGATACAACTATTAAAGATAATACAGCAGATATAAAAATGAAAGTATGGTTATTTGATCCAACAGAAATGGATACTGCAGATACAGAAGATACGGATGACTATATTTTTGAATTTTCATCAAATTGGGAAGAACTGGAGAAGAATACCATAAATGTAAATGTGAATAAAAAAATAAAGATATCTCCAAATCAAAATCTGACGATTTCAAAAATGAACTTAAACGATTTGGCAAGTACAATTTATGGAAATTTGGATAATAAAGAATATGAAGATTATTATTTAATAGGAACCGACGATAAAGAAAATCAGGGGCTTTATAGAATGACAAATTATGGAGACACAGAGACTGTGTTTGAAGAAAGCAGAAATAATACAAAATATAAAGGAATTTCTCCAGATGCTAAAACGGTGACATTAGAATTATATGTAAATAAAGAAGAAAAAAACAGAACAACATATAAAAAATATGAAACAGAAACAGAAGATACTTACGGAGAAGGCGTAGGACGTGTTTATGAAAGTGATGAAGATCCTCTGGATTTATATAGCCCAGTGGAAGGAAAAATAGAAATTAAAATCAGATGACAAAAGAATAATTTAATCGAAGAGAGGGAGGAGATACCGCAATTGGATATTTTTACTGTAGAGATAAAAAAATAACAATAAAATGTTTGGTGGTACATTTAAGATTCGTATAAATAAAAATGGTAAAATTACATTTCCGTAAGTAATAAGAGAAGTTGATTAAATCTTTGAAAATCGAAAATACAAAATATAGCAAAAGTGCGATTGACGTCAACAATATCTTGTGTTAATATGATTGTGAGATTTGTATTTGTATCTGTAGACACAGATAAGAAACGCTGGTTCCGGATCTGACCGGGAGTAAAACATTAAGGAGCCAAAAGCCTCCTGCCTTTGTAATGAATAAGGTCATTTAGAATGAAAATTTCTAAATGGCCTTTTTTTGTTGCAAAAATATGGCAG
Organism: Blautia intestinihominis; assembly: GCF_040096655.1. Lineage (NCBI taxonomy): Bacteria > Bacillati > Bacillota > Clostridia > Lachnospirales > Lachnospiraceae > Blautia > Blautia intestinihominis. The sequence continues at coordinate 9,622 of NZ_JBBMEI010000066.1, forward strand.
ACAACAAGTACAGATCAGCAAATAAGGAAAGGAGGATCATAAAAAACACAAGAAAACTCAGAATGCAAGGAGGGCGTTATGAAACGAAAAAAGATGGAAAAGGAGGTCGTGCACCTTCTTGAATGGATTATCGAATATCCAGGAGTATGGCAGATTGTATGTAATCCAGATGGAAAGGAAACTTCGCCTGAATCTTTTAAGATGGCATATGATATGCTGGTCAAAAAATCTCTGTTTTATCTGATACCGGTATTGTTTGCAACACATCCGGGAGAAGAATCACTGGAGATGGCGAAAAATTTATGTACGACTGACTCTGCTGCCCGCGAGATCCGAAAAAATGGTATGGGAGCATTAGTCAAATGTATGCGGGAACATCTGGAATGAAACTGGAAAATTTTATAAAGTTATGGGAGGACAATTATGAACAAATCAATCATGATGGGACGAGTAGTAAATGAGCCTGATTTACGCTACACACAGACAGAGAATGGAGAACTTGCCATCGCAAACTTTCGCTTGGCGGTAAACCGGAAATTTGTACGAAGAGGAGATCCGGAAGCAGATTTCTTCAGCTGTACGGCTTTTGGCAGAAAAGCAGAGTTCGCGGAAAAATATCTGTTTAAGGGTATCAAGATTCTGGTAGAAGGTCGTATGCAGAATGACAACTACAAGAATCGGGCTGGTGAAAATGTCTACGGCATGCGGCTTATGATTGAAGAGATTTCTTTTGCAGAAAGTAAGAAAGCTTTAGAATCTGGAAATGACGAGCGGGAAGAGCCGGAAAGAGAAACAAGGGCATCTTCTAATCGAAACCGTTCTGACCGTGCAGAAAACCAGCGTTCAGCTTCCAGAAGCACCAGAAGTGAAAGAGCAGCAGAAATGGATGACCGTGACTATGACAGGGAACGTGAAAGTGGAAGATACAGAAACAATACCAGGACAGATGCATCAGATGATAGACGGAGATCAAATTCTGGCGGGACAAGATCCAGAGGAACTTCGGCAAGAAGCCGGGAGCGTAGTCAGGATATTGATGACCGGTACATGGAAACAGATGATGAAAAACTGGATTTTGACTGAGCAAATCATAGGAGGAAATGCTTATGATAGAGAAAATGAACAAATGGTTGTCTGCACATAAACAGCTGTGCGTGATAACTGGAATTTTTGGTCTGTTAGTATCACCATTTTTATGGCCGGTATTTCTGGCAGTGATCATACAGTCCCTTTCATTAGTCATTCCGGTTGCAGCAGGATTGTTTTTCTATGAAAAATTTATTATGAAAAAGGACAAGGAGGAAACGAATGAGAATGATGATGACAATAAGCAGCAAAAAAAACATGCAGATGCCCGTAAAGTACATGCAGATGCTGAAAAGACCGAGGATTTACCGAAAAATCATGAGAAGGGATCGGAAACGGTAAATTTCGATAATCAGGAGAAGCAGGCAAGATGCAGGGCACAGGCTGCCATATGGTACGAAAAGGAAGGCTTTGAGCGGATCCAGGCGATTCGGAAAACTCTGGAATCTGAAAATCGAAACCGTTTTTCAGTAAACAGGGAAGGAATCTGCAGTATTTCCATTGGAAAAAGGAAATATCGAAGGATTGGAATTTTAAAAGGTTATCCTTTTGGACAGACAGAGGTGATCCGGGAAAAACTAAAGAAGGATGGTTTCATCACCAGTATGGGATGCAATAATTATCTCTGGATTTCATGGTAGAGAGGAGCTGGAACATGAGCATTTGCTGTAAAGCCATCCGGCAGATCTATTATAATGCAGGAAGTGGATATACGGTAGCTTCCTACATGACCAATGAAGATTTACCGGAGGAAGTAAAAAAACAAAAGAATGGAAATTATGGAATATTTCAGGCATTTGGAACCGAACTTCCGACAAACGAAGGCCTGGATGTGGAACTGACGGGAGACTGGAAACCCACAAAATATGGAATGCAGTATAGTGTGAGCAATTTTTCAGTAACCATGCCAACCACAAAAGAAGGTATTCGGACTTATTTGTCGTCATCCCTGATCAAAGGGATCGGACCGGCAATGGCAGCCCGCATCGTGGAAACGTTTGGGGAAGACACACTGAATGTTTTTAATGACAGCCCGGAGAAACTCCTTCAGGTAAAAGGAATTACGCAGAAACGCTTAGATGATATTCTGGAAGGATATCAAAAAAGCAGTTCCATCCGGGAACTGATGATGTATTTGTCCCCTTTTGGGGTGACTCCTGCAAAAGCTTCAAAAATACAGGAGAAATTTGGCCCTGCTGCAGTTATGATCGTGAAGGAGGAGCCTTTCCGGCTCTGTGAGGTTCATGGATTTGGATTTCTGACTGTTGACCAGATTGCAGTAAAGGCAAAACATTTCCGTGCAGATGATCCCCTTCGCATTAAGGCTGCTATTCTGCATATTATGTCAGAAGCAGAAGGCGAAGGACATTTGTATTTAAAAAGAGAGGACATTATAGAACGTGTCGAAAAACTTTTAAATCACAACAAAGATGTTTCACCGGTCTCTGAACGGGCAATCCGGGATACAGGCAATGATATGATCCATACAGATGGAAGCCTGGTCTGCCACGATGGAGGGTTTTATACACGCAAAAGCTTCCAGGCCGAACTGGGAGCTGCTGCCGCATTAGTCAGACTCCATATGCAGACGGGAATGGCTGTAAATGTTGACCGTATTTTAAGAAAGATCCAGAAAGAACAGGATATTATTTTGAATGCGAAACAGCAGGTGGCAGTAAAAAATGTCTTTGAAAACCCGGTATCCATCATTACAGGAGGACCCGGCAGAGGAAAGACTACGGTGATCCGTTTCATCATTGCTGTACAGGAAGCATTGGATAAAAATGCGGTGATCCTTTTATGTGCACCTACAGGCATCGCCAGAAGGCGAATGCGGGAATGTACAGAGTATCCAGCACTGACGATCCATAAATCCATAGGGCTTACCGGAGAAGCTGGAGAGGAAGAATGGAAGAACGAGCAGCCAATTCCAGATGACCTGATCATAGCAGATGAGTTCAGCATGGTCGATATGTATCTGGCGGATAAACTGTTTGCCAGTATTAAATCCGGTGCCAGACTGGTCCTGGTGGGTGATAAAGATCAGATCGAATCCGTAGGGCCTGGAAAAGTATTTCAGGAGATCATTGATTCCGGCGTATTTCCGGTAACTGTCTTAGATGAATGTTTCCGACAGGAAGGGAATTCCACCATCAGCCAGAATGCCATTAAGATCAATAAGAATCAGCTGGATCTGGTGTTTGATGATACCTTTCAGTTTATTCCGGCTTCCACACCGGAGGAGGCTTCGCGAAAGATACAGAAGATCTATCGAAAAGAAGTACTGCAGAGAAACGGTTCTTTGGAAGAAGTGCAGGTGATGTCACCACTTCGAAAAGATACGGAAGCAGGTACGGATGCATTGAATCTGGTATTGCGTGACATTGCGAATCCAAAGCGTTTCGGTTATCCGGAAATCACAAATGGCAGGAATACTTACCGGGAAGGTGACCGGGTCATGCAGACAAAAAACAACGATGAAGTAGCAAATGGCGACATTGGAGAAGTCATAGGGATTTTTCGGAAAGATCAAAAAATGGTCATGCGTGTAGATTTTGGGGATGGCCGGGTCATGGAATATCAGGAGGAAGACTATTGGCCGCTGACACTGGCATATGCGATTACGGTACATAAGGCTCAGGGCAGTGAATATCCGATGGCAATCCTTCCAATGCTTCCATGTTTCCGGTGGATGCTTCGCAGAAACATTTTCTATACAGCAGTAACAAGAGCCAGAGAAAGGTTTATAATTGTGGGAAGCAAACGTGCAATCGCACAGGCTATCCGGACGGATTACATCAGCCGGCGAAACACCATGTTTGGGTACCGTATCCGAAAAATATATGAAGCAATCCTGGAACAGGAAAAGAGCGCATAAAGAATGAATGACAGGCAGACGTTGGAAAAATCCAATGCTCTGCCTGTTTCTTTCCTTCGTATGCAGAAAATCACATAATGAAAGAGGAGGGAACAAAATGCCAGATCTTTGTTTTTATGCACCATGGATTATGAAAGAACCCATTCCGGACCCATTTCGGGTGATGTTGGAAAAAGCAGGGAAAAAACGGGTCAGCTATGATGAAGCAGATTGTTCCATGCGAAATATCAGGAAGCAGGGAAAAGTCTCCCGCCTTCATGGGCCTACGTTACAGGCACTTCTGACACTGATTCAGATCCGGAAAGAAAAAGACTCTGGGGCTGCCGGTATACAAAGGGGCAGGGATACCATAAATTATTTCTGCATGGAATATCCTGGAAATCAGGGAAAGTATGTAATGACTTATAATTCGAAAAACGGACGTTTCAGTGGGATTTTAAAGACAGAAGAAAAAAACGAGAAACTTCCGGGAATCCGGGAGGGCAAAAACACAGGCGAGCAGTACCTGGCCCTTTTGGCTTATGCCAATCTGGTCCCGGATAATCCTTTATTTAACGAAGAGTTCCAAAAAAATTTCTACATACTTGAAGAACAGGAAAAAAAGGAATGGGAAGACACGGAAACTGCACTGCGGGCGGCATTTATCTGCTGCGATGCCATGTACTGCGAAGTAATAGCAAATCCACAGCAGGCGGTCCCGCTGGAAAAGAGCCAGTTCCGTGCAGAGGAACTGGAGGATGTGCTTCCGGAATATAAAATTGCGGCCGGGGTATATGCACCAAACGATGAAATCTATGGAAAGTTTCATGTGCTTTTGCCTGTAAATGAGAAGACAAAAAGAACACTTTTTGAATTAAAACAGATCTACTCTGGCAGATGGGATGTAAATGAAAGGACAAAAGAAAGGATCCCTTCGCTTCCGGAAGACTATCTGGTAAGTAAGGAAGCTGAAGAAATCCTGCAGATGGTGGATAAGACACCGGCAAGGCTGTTTATGTTGACAGGCGATGCCGGTACTGGAAAGACAACGGATGCCAGAATGATCGCCCAGATATTAGGGCTTCCATATTATGTGTTCACCTGTGGACCTGGAACGGATGAACTGGAACTTTTAGCGACCACCGTGCCAAATATGGGCGGAACAGCACATCTGGAAATGGAATTGCCACGTCTGGAAGACATTGAAATGGATCCGGCTTCAGCTCTTGCAACGGTAAATGGCATTTATGAAGAGGGGATCAGCCGGGAAAAAGCTTTTCAGGAGATCCTGAAAGCAGTTTATGAAAAAGGCTATGAAAAGTCGAAAAATGAAAAAGACTTCTTATTAAAAGAGTCAGAAATCGTAAAGGCATGCAGGGAACCATCTGTGATTGAAATTCAGGAGCCGGCCATGATTGAAAAACCTGGGACACTTACGAGATTAAACTCCCTGTTTGACGATGGAGCTGTAACCGATCTGGTAAATGGAGAACAGATACGGAGAAATCCGGATACCATTGTGATCATGACCACCAATCTGGATTATGTCGGCTGTCAGAACTTCAACCAGTCAGTTCTTTCCCGAATGAACCTGATTCAGCCAAAGGAAGCCCTGACAGAAGAGGAAATGGCAAAAAGGGCAATGAAAAGAACCGGGTTTAAAAACAAAGAACTTCTGTCCTTTATGGCTGCCACGGTCTGCAAGATCCATGAATATTTGATCGAACAGGACATTACGGATGGCGTATGCGGATACCGGGAATTGGAAAACTGGGTGTTAAGTTACATGGTTTCCAATGATCTCAGGAGGTCAGCATGGACAGCACTGCTCAGTAAAGCATCCATGGACAGGGAAGAACAGGGAACTATGGAACGCGTCTTTCTTCTTCCTCATTGTGCTGTGGATTAAAAACGGATGGAGGAAACGAATGAAAAAGGCTTTATACCGGAAACGGATATGTGCAGAGAAAGAAAAACTGACACCGGAAAAAGTATTTCATACGCCGCAGTATCGTGATCTTTTGACCTCGATCGGGCATGAAATCACGGGTGGAAAGTTGACTACATTACGGTTATACGATGATAAAAATTCAGGGATTGCAGGATGGAATCAGGGAGAAACAGTTGCCGTAAATCTGGGAAACCAGATTACGTCAAGTTTTCTGACACTGGAATTAAAAAGTGACAGCCTGATCGGGATTCTGGGACATGAATGCGGACATTACCGGTATACGGATTCTGCACTTAGAAAAAGGTATGCCGAGCATATGTTAAATGGCAGCTGGTATCCAAAGGAGCCAGTACCGGAAAATGCACAGGAAAAAGAGGCATTGGATGCGATGAATGTCTACTTTGAAAGAAAAGATAAAGCAATCCTTTCTATCTTTCTGCAGACAGCATCTTATCTCAGCAATCTTTTGAATGATATGTACATAGAAGAGAAGATGTGCGCCCTTTTTCCGGGAAGCATCCGCAGGGGAATCCTTATGAATCGCGACCGAAATGTGGAATGGCTTCCAACACTTAGGGAAATGCTGGAAACGGAGAAAGACAGGTTATCTATTCTTATGAACCTGTGTGCACAGTATGCCTTGTCTTCAAGGGTCAATGCCTGGGATGGTGCGGATTACGAGCTTATTGATACACTAAAACTGCTTATGCCGGTCATTGATGAAGCGGGAAAGGCAGCAGATGACATGGAGAGATATCTTGCCACCAACCATATTCTTCTGATGATCTGGAAATATTTTGCGGAAATCATAGATGAAATAGAGAAGAACAGTACAGAAAATGAAGAGCAAAAGCCAGAACAGGAAGAGCGTGAAGGGCAAAAGGAAAACCCGAATGAATCCGAAGAAGAACCGGAGGAAGAAAAGCAGGGTAACACAGGGGCACAGACTGAGCAAAATGAAGATAAGATCAGAAAAGAGGATACGGAACAGGAGTCGGAAACAGAAGACAAAACCGAAAGAAACGGAGAGGATCAGGAAACGGAAGGCCATGAAAACGGGCGCACGGCAGAGCTTCAGAAGTTTCTACAGCAACTGTGTGAAAATCTTCCGAAATGTGTCAGGGAGTCTGGTGGCTTCGAAGACAAACAGAATGAATGTGGCATCCCTGCCTCAGAAACGGAAGCATCCAGTGATAATGCCTTGCAAAAAATCCTTTATGAAATGGCGAAAGAGATGCTTGATGAGAAGATACAGAAAGAAATTTTCGAACATCTTCAAAAGGAATTGATGGAGATACCGTTTGAAGAAGGCCATGACCTGGTACAGAAAAAACTTTGCCGTAAGACCGAGATATCAGATTTTTTAAAATTACAGACAGAAAAGTATGAGGGGCAGCTTAAACAGGTAAAAAAGAGACTTCGCCTGAAACTGCTTCCTATATTGAAAAATCAGAAAGAACGCACGGAACATAAGCTTTTTCTTGGACGTCGGGTAGATCTTCGAAACATAGCTGCACCGTCTGGGGCAGTATTTAAGAAACAACAGCCAGGAAAAAATCTGGATATCTGTGTGGCGGTGCTGGTCGATAATTCTTTTTCCATGTGTGGGGAACGGATGGATCATGCCATTCTTGCAGCACTTTGCCTGTATGATTTTTGTATGGAATCAGAAATACCGGTTTTAGTGTGCGGACATCATACAGATGGATACCGGCATGAGAACCTGAAAGACGAAAAAGTGTATCTGCATTGCTGCGCAGATTTTGAAACGGATGAAAAGGATCGGTTCCGGATTGCTGGTATGCAGCCTTATGGAAGCAACCGGGATGGAACTGCATTGTGGTATGCTGGCAGCCGTCTTTTGGAACGACCGGAAAAACAGAAACTGCTGTTTGTGATCAGTGATGGTGCACCTAATGCAAACCAGTATGGAGGCACAGGGGCAAAAAGGGACCTTCAGAAGATTCGGAAAAAACTGCTGCAGCAGGGAGTATTCTTTCAGGCTGCTGCGATCGGAAGCGACAAGGAAGCAATTCAGGAAATTTATGAAGAATCTTTTCTGGATATTACGGATCTTGAACAGCTTCCGGCTCTTCTGACAAAGAAACTGCTGCGTTTTATCAGGAGGTAAGGAT
>NZ_JBBMEI010000067.1:0-17231 GCF_040096655.1 Blautia intestinihominis
TTTGAGTTTGCTTCCATAGTCTCTGGTCTGTGAAATATGACACAGGCTGCAGGTTCTCTGCTGTTTCTGTGGTTTGAGGACTGTCGCATCGGAATTTTTTTCCAGGTGCTCCATTTGTGTCCGGTTGCCGGGACCTGTTCTGTCTTGTTTTTGTTGCAATGGGTGCAGGTGTAAGTATTTTCGCCACTGGTAGTGCAGGTTGCCTTTTTGGTTCCAATCTGTTTCCAGTCGTGGGAAAGTTTCTCGATGACTTTTCCTTCCTTGAGCATTTTTCCGCATTTTTTACAGTATATATCACCTGTGTAACCTTCGACCTCACAAGTTGCCTTCTTTACAAATTTTGTAACTTCGTCATGCCCGGTTGCTGGAATGATTTCCTGAGCCTTGATTACAGTTCCACAAATACTACAGTGGCTTCCTTCCGTCTTTCCAGTGCTCTCACAAGCTGCTGATACGGCTGCATCCTTAATCTCTGTATGTCCGGTTTTCGGAACGCTTTCGATTCTGGTCTTGTGGCAGGTTGTGCAGGTGTAGGTTTTTTCTCCGTCTGTTGTGCACGTTGCTGCTTTGGTAACTTTTCCGCTGTCCCAGGTATGTCCGAGTACTGGAAGAGTTTCCTGTTTTTTAAGTACGGTTCCACAGATACTGCAGTGACTTCCCTCTGTTTTTCCGGTGTTTTCACAGGTTGCTGGTGTTGCTGCATCTTTCACTTCTGTATGACCCGTTTTTGGAATGCTTTCGGTTCTGGCCTTATGACAGGTTGTACAGGTGTAGTTTTTTTCTCCATCTGTTGTGCAGGTTGCTGCAGTGGTAACTTTTCCGCTATCCCAAGTATGTCCTGTTGCCGGAAGAATTTCCTGTTTTTTGATCACTGTGTTGCAGACGCTGCAGTGGCTTCCTTCTGTCTTACCAGTATTCTCGCAGGTTGCTGATACTGCCGCATCTTTTACTTCTTTGTGTCCGGTTTTGCTGATGTTTTCTGTTTTTGTTTTCTTACAGATCGTACAGGTGTAGGTCTTCTGTCCATCTGTTGTGCAGGTTGCCTGTTTCGTGACTTTTCCAGAGTCCCAGGTATGCCCGGCAGCTGGGATTGTCTCCTGTTTTTTAATTACTGTACCGCAGACGCTGCAGTGGCTTCCTTCTGTCTTGCCTGCATTCTCACAAGTTGCTGATACTGCTACATCTTTCACTTCTTTGTGGCCTGTCTTGCTGATACTTTCTGTTTTTATATTCTTGCAGGTCGCACAGGTGTAAGTTCTCTGACCATCTGTTGTACAGGTTGCTTCTCTTGTTATTTTTCCATTATCCCAAGCATGTCCGGTGGATGAAAGGTTCTCTGTTTTTGTGGTTCCACAGGTTGTGCAGGTATAAGTCTTTTTTCCATCCTCTGTACAGGTTGGCTGTTTTGTAATCTTTCCAGAATCCCAGGTATGTTTATTTCCCACACAGTCCTTCAGCACATGAATTACCAGCTCTTTAATTGCGCTGTTATAATTCTCTGTTCCGGCTGCGGTGATCGTGATCGTTGCATCACCAGCCTGTTTTCCTGTGATTACTCCAGTACTGCTGACTGTCACCTTATCTTCCGCACTGGATTTATAAGTGATCTGTCCCTGTCCGCTTGCCTTGATCTGTGCCGTTTCTCCTATTGCAAGGTCTGTCTTATCAATGGAGACTGTCAAGTTCTGGGATGCTTTGTTAATTTTAAACTGTCGTGTGATTTTTCCTGTGTATTTTCCTGTTCCGGTGATTGTAACCGTTGCTGTTCCTGCATTGATGTTATTCGTATAACTTACAGAGTAGTCGCTACCTTTTACCAATGTAATAGTTCCATTTTTCACAGTCACATCCGGTGCCTTTTCTGTTCCGTCATAAGAATACGTGTCCTGGGATAAGCTTAAGCTGTAGCCGCTTAAGTCTTTCTTTACTGGTATAAACTTCCATTTCTGGGCTTTCGTCTCATTGCTTGTCCACATCCATACATTTGCATTATTGGCAACAACTCCATTTTCAACATCAACGCATAAGCCGCTTGCCTTTGATATGATCTTATAATACCCGTCAGATGTTTTTCGCAGGATCCACTGCTGCTGGTTTACCCCATTATACCCATACTGCTGTAAGTTCGTTTTACGTCTTGTATCTGCCCACATAACATCAAGGCTCTTTCCACTGTAGGAATTTATGATCTTATAATACCCGTTTCCAAGATAACTCACATGGAATGTTTCCTTTGCATCCCAGGTATTCGGATAGATCTGGATATTTGCTCCATCCTCTTTTGAACAGTTTTCAACATCCAGTCCCTGCTTTTCATCCAGTGCGGACACGATATGGTATTCATCATCACTGATGGTCTGTCCGTCATCACTTCCACATACAATAAAACGCCATTTCTGCCTGTCCGAACCATTGCACGTCCAGCCTTGTACATTGCTTCCATTTTCCGCTGCTACATCCAGGCACAGGCCATCATGTTTCGAAATGATATTAAACCAGCCACCAGATGATTCCTTAATGATCCACTACTGCTGGTTCACTCCCCCATAAACATAATCATACTGCTGGATATTGCTTCCCTGTTTTGTACCTGCTGCCTGCACATCCAGGCTTTTCCCACTGTTGGTATTTATGATTTTATAATATCCTTTTCCCAGGTAAGTAAGGTCAAATGTCTGTTTGTCATCGTTCAGATTGTCAGAAATCTGGATATTTGTTCCATTGTCCTTCGCCGCACAGTAAACATCCAATCCTTTCGTTGCCCCATCCAATGCTGAAACAATATGATATCTGCCTTCACTGACAGTTTCTCCTATATTGTCTCCCCAGGCAACAAAACGCCATCTCTAGGCATCCGATCCATTTCCGTTCCATACCCGTACATTTGCTCCATTTGATGAATTGCCGTCTTCCACATCCAGATACAGTCCATTTTTCTTGGATATGATGTTAAACCAGCCATTATCTTCCTGTATGATCCACTGCTGCTGGTCTGCCCCTACATAATCATACTGCTGGACATTGGTTCCGGCTGTCATACCGGCTCCATCCACATCAAGACAGCGGCCACTGTTTGAATTTATGATCTTGTATGCACCATTTCCAATATATGTTATATGAAAAGTTTCTGTCCCATCTGCCAGGTTGCTGTATATCTGGATATTGGCAGTATTATCTTTCGATTGGTTACATACATCCAATGCTTTTGAACTGTCTAAAGCCGAAACAATGTGATATTCTCCATCGCTGATGGTCACGCTTCCCTGCGGGATTGGGATGGGTGTTGGTGTCGGATCCGGCTTTCTATTAGATAAAAACAAATCTGCCTCAGCATTTCGCCTTCTTGTCAATCCCGCTAAGACTTGACCTCCTGATTTATTCCAGTTTGTAAATGCTGTACGTATTTGTGCATCAGAATACTTTGTATATCCATTTTTCAAAATTGTCTTTAATTGAAAAGTTTCCGTACTAACCCATACATTTCCCAAATTATATGTAAAACTAACCAACGCATCAAACTGATTTTGTCCTATTGTAATTCTATTAGAATTAAGAAAACTATTTACCGAATTCTCTGTCTTCGCAACATCCTGCTTTAAATACTGGTCTGCCTGTGCCTGAGTAATTGTCATCCCTGCATAGACGTCTGAGCCGTAATGTCCCCATCCTATTGTATAGTATTTTTCTGTTGAAACTGCCTTATATGCCGTCAAACGACAACTCTCAAACTGTTTTATAAGTGAATATCCATTTTCTCCTGTTGTCATTCCTCCTGCCCGGCTGGAAAAAGTATTTATTTCTGAGCCAGTTTCACTTAAAATTTCATCTGTTGATTCTGTTATTTCCTCTGTATCCGTAAATAACTCTGTTTCTATTTCTAAATCTGATGCTCCCTCCTCTGTATCTGTTTCCTCTTCCACTAGTACATCTTCTGGAACATCTTCGATTTCCAAGTCCTCTGAATTTTCCATATCTGAAAAATCCATCTGCTCATCCTCTACCGAAGTCTCCACCCCATCCTCAAAGTCGCTGGCAAGTACATCTATTGGCAAGTTCACCGTAGACATCACCAGTGCAGCCGCCGTTATACAGCTAAACCACTTCTTTGCTTTCTTTTTCATACTCTGTTTCCTCTTTTTTGTGTTTTATTTGCAGATTATAGCAAAACAACAGCTTGTTCTTTTTGAGTCTTTTGTTTTTCTAGCGCAAATTGTTCTTTTATTCCTGCAAATTTCATTATTTTTATGCATTATTTCTTCTCTGGTGCTTGATTTGATTTAATTTTAGTACATATATTTACTAATCGCAATGATAAATATATGTACTATGGTAAAGTTTACCTAAATTGCATGGAAGGAGGCTTTATTTGAATTATATACAACGAATTCGGGATCTTCGTGAAGATGCCGACTGTACGCAGACTCAGATTGCAGAATATCTCGGAACCTCTCAGACTATGTATGCCCGATACGAACGCGGAGCCAATGAAATGCCAATCCGACATTTGATTGCACTGTGTCAGTATTATCAGGTCTCTGCCGACTATATCCTCGGCTTCACCAATATCAAAAAACCTCTTCCTGTAAGAAAACACTCAAGATATAAAAATTAAGGCTGACAGTCATCTCATACGACTGCCAGCCTTAATCTTATCTACACATCCTTACATTCATTTACCTGGATTTCTTATACTGCCAACAATTCAGAATTTTTTATAATATCTTTTATCTGTTCTTCGTCCATTTCTGCCACATCCGCGATCTGAGCAGCTGTATAGCCTTTGTTGTACATTTTCATGATCATTTCCCGTTTACCCATTTCAATTCCGGTTTCAATTCCAGTCTCTTTAATTTTCTGGCTTAAATTACACATAATACTCACATCCTCTTTTAGTATTTTATTTTTTATCACCTCGCATTTTTAACATTTTCTGATAATATGCAATCATTCTTTTTGTTTCCTCTTCACATGTAATGCCGTTTTCACTGGCTTGAGCAAGTAATTCATCATATAAATACATGTCTTCATCATTAAAAATCACACTAACTCTTTTCTCCAATTTTCCAGCAATATGACTGTAATTTTCCGGATATGCATAATAACATTCTTTACACATACTTATATCTTTTTTACTCCAGTTTTCACAATGCTCACATGCCCAAGATTTATCTCTATTTGCTGAAGGTGATAGCAACATAAATCGATCTAAATCCATCATATTCTCTGGATCTCCACCTATTTCATATGGAATGCGATGATCTGGTTGAAGTAACCTTGCAGGATATTCTTCACCGTATAAATTGCACCTGGCACCATAATGTTCCAATAATGCATTTTTTAGTTTTTCCGTCAGTTGTGTTCTTCCAGATGTTTTGGATAACTGATTTTTTCTTTTTGCTTCTTCCCAATCTCCAAATCTATAAGCTGCGATACTTTTTCCTATAGAATCTTTTATTTTGTAAGTTTCCAATGGAATACCTAATTCTCTTACATCTCTTGCAGCCCTCGGAGCATGTTCATAACCAGCATTTTTTAAATCCTCTGTACTGCAATACCCCTTTTCCAGAATCGTATCTATTACAAATCTTGCTCTCTTTTTTGTTACTGCCTTCAACACATCTATAAATTCCTGGGATAAATCCATATTGTGTTTCTCCTTTACGCAAAACATAATTTCATTTGTTCATATTGTTCTTGCCGTTTTATTAAATTTTTACTAGCGTATAATGACTCATACGTAATTTCATTTTTGCCATTGAGTGTTGCCTGTGCCGATACCCCGGCATTTATATAAACATGCGTTAATCCCAATGATTCAGGTAAAGCCTTCCCAATGATTTTATCACCTGTTTTCCCATCATAACTAACTATATAATCTATGCCTTTATCATTTAATTTCTTTAACTGTTCCACAAATTCATCAAATTCGACACCTTGAATATATCTATTATCTCTCGTATTGTCTCTTTTGGAAGTTCCCTGATAAGGAGGATCCATATAGACCAAATCTCCTTTTTGTGCTCCAGATAATACATCTTTATAATCCAAACTTGAAAATGAGGCTTTATCCTTTAACAATTTAGATATCTCTAATGCATTATTAGCAATAACTTTCGGTCTTGTACCATAACGTCTTTTATCACAAGACTGATTTAATTCTCCATTAGAATTATATCTCACCGCCCCTTTTACTACCCTTGCCAACAAAAAGAGCATCCTGGCTGAATCTTTTTTACCTTTATTAAATTCTTCTCTAATTTTATAGAAGTAATCTATATTATTTTCTCCTTCATCAAATTGTCCATTCCATATATCTTCATATGCATCAATTAATTTTAAAGGATTGTTTATACATTCTTCCATAAGATTTACAAGAGGCTCATTAATATCATTAATCCAAAATTCATTACATAGACCTTGTGCAGCGGCTAAAATTGTAATCGCACATGTACCTGCAAATGGTTCAATAAGTCTGTCAAATGATGTTGGGAAAAATTTAACTATTTCTGGGGCTATAATTCTTTTACTCCCCTGATATTGTACTAAATGAGGTATTTTCATAATCATACTCCTTTATTCATCAACAACAATTTCTAATATATCACTTATTTCACAGGACAACGTAAACATGAAATAGAATATCAGTATTCACATTTTCATTCTTGACCTTTTCCCGAACATATTTTCGCATTCTATAAAAAAATATTATCACACTTTTCTTTTTCTAGCAATCTCTTTTCTTAATTAACTATGAACTCTTTTAATTTTAGGATTACTGCTCTCTCCACAGGAATACTTTTGATTCTTTGTTGTGCTATACACCTTCTCGTCTCTCCTCTCACACAAGTATTTTTTACCTTTCATCATAAATTTTTTCCAGATTTAACATAAAAAAAACAGAGCCAACAATCCCAAACAGACTGTCAGCCCTGCTTTCATTCACACATATCCAAATTCAATATTACCCTATTTCGTCAGAACCCTGTAATTCTCTTCCTTATTATAATCCTTATGGATTCCGTCATCTTCGTACAGAGTATAGCTGCTGCCTTCATAGCCAAGCATCTTGAGGTGCTCTGTATCAATATCTTTCACGCACTCTGCCACTTCTGCGAGCGGGATGCATTTGCCGCTTCTGATGAAGAGTGGTACTTCGTTGAGTGCTACGTCTACATAGTGAACTCCTTTTGCGAGGATTTCTTCGGAAATGGTTCCGTCTGGCAGGAACTTGATGAATTTCATTTCTTCCGGCAGGTAAACGTAGCGTCCTCTTGCATTCTGCTCGTAGACCGGTGCGATCATGATCTCGTTTCCGAGGATGAGCTGGTCTTCTACGCGAATCGCCATCTTGTCATCCGGATAAACGAAGCCGAGCGGTTTGAAGTACATGTCATCGTTCAGTGCAGCTTTCATGTACTCGCTGTACAGATACGGTACGAGACGGTATCTGGTATTAATGACATTTCGGAAATCCTCGATGTTTTCGAACTGGTAGCATTCCTGCTCTCTGGTTCCTTCTGCCGCATGATTACGCATTAACGGGGTGAATACACCCAAAGCAAGGAAACGGAGCACCAGATCTCTGGTTGTATCTGCGCCAAATCCGCCAAGGTCGGCACCTGTGTACATGAAACCGCACATATTCAGAGATGGCATCATCTTCAGATTAAGAAGAATGTGTGACCACCAGGATTTATTGTCACCGGTCCAGATTCCACCGTAACGGTGCATTCCGATGTAGGAAGATCTGGAGAACATCAGGAAACGTTTTTCCGGATCAATGCGCTCAAAGGCTTCCCCTGCTGCTCTTGTCATGTTGTAGCCAAAAAGGTTATGCACTTTGTCGTGACGGATTTTTTTGCCATCCACATTGTGGTAAAATCTTCTGTAATCCTCCGGATTGTTTGCAATGCCCTTCATCTTTGCCTGCATATCCCACGGATGGATCCTGCCTTCTGTGTCTTTTGCAAACTCTCCGGCAAGTTCTTTTGCTTCTTTAAGTCCTTCAGAGGAATAAAAGATTGCCGGCTCGTTCATATCGTTCCAGAAGCCTTCAATTCCCTGTTCAATAAGGAAACGATATTTGTCTCCGAACCACTTTCTGGCATCCTTATTCAGCATATCCGGGAAGTGAGTATCTCCCGGCCACACGGCTGCAACGAAATCACTTCCGTCCTCTCTCTTGCAGAAATAGTTGTTTCTGACGCCTTCCTCGTAAACATCGTATCCCGGTTCGACCTTGACTCCGGCATCGATGATTGGAATCAGACGAAGACCCTGGTCCTTCATTTCCTGTACAAATTCCGGAAAATCCGGGAAGTTTTCTTCGCTCAGTGTGAAATCCTTAAAAGACTGCATATAATCAATATCCATGTAGATCATATCGATCGGGATGTGATTCTCGCGATATCCTTTTGCAACAGTGCGGAAATCTTCCTTTGTGGTGTAACCCCAGCGGCTCTGTCCGAAACCAAAAGCAAACTTTGGCGGGATGTAGCTGCGCCCGATCACATGACGGAACTGTTTTACGATATCATAAGCATTTTCGCCCTCAATCACGTAAATATCCAGATCTGCATTTTCGCAGGATACTTTAAGGGTATCCATTCTGGTATATCCGATGTCAAAGGTCAGTTTTGACGGATAGTCAAAAAATAATCCAAACGTCGTCTTGCCGCTCACGATAATGAAGTTGTGAGCTCCGTACAGAGAACGCTTGTCCTCTGTATGCTCCGGATCATCTGTGCAGTTGCTGATGTAGCAGTAGCCTCTTTTGTTGATTCCGCGGTTGGATTCACCCAGGCCATAGACGATATCATCTTCGTCCATGATATAAGTAAAAGCAAATCCCTCTTCCTGACTGACCTCTCCATATGGAAAAACGCCCTCAGTTGTTTCAATTTTTTCGGTCAGTGCCTCCGTGTCAAACGGAGTTCCATATCTGTATTTTCTGATCATCTCTGTGTTCCCTCTTATTTATATAATACAAATGCCTCATATGGTTTCAAAACAATTTTACCTTCAAATACAGTTCTGTCAAGATTTGTGATCAGACATTCTGCACCTTTGAATTCTTCCGGAATCTCCATCTCTGCATTTCTTTCACTGAAATTGCAGACTGTCAGAAGTTTTTCCTGATCCAGTTTTCTTGTGTAAGCAAAAATCTGCTCGTCGTCACGATAAAGCGGTTCAAACTCACCATAAACGATGATGTCTTTTTCTTTACGCAGGCTGATCAGTTTCTGATAGTAATGGAAAATAGAGTTCGGATCTTTGAGCTGCTGCGCCGCATTGATCTCTTTATAGTTCGGGTTCACTTTGATCCAGGACTCACCGTCTGTAAATCCTGCCTGCGCGGAAGTATCCCACTGCATCGGAGTTCTCGCGTTGTCACGACTTCTCAGCATCAGACATTTCATCATGTATTCCGGAGTCATAAGTCCTGATTCCGTAAGTTCTGTAAAGAAATTGATACTCTCAATATCACGATAGTCTTCCAGTTTATCGAAGTAGACATTTGTCATACCAAGCTCTTCACCCTGATATACATACGGCGTTCCCTGCATCATATGAAGACAGGTTGCCAGCATTTTTGCGGAAGTCTCTCTGTATGCCGGATTGTCATTTCCAAATCGGCTGACACTTCTCGGCTGATCATGATTTCCAAGAAACAGGCTGTTCCATGCTTTGCCCTGAAGTTCTTCCTGCCATTTGATCATGATGCGCTTGAACTCTTTGAAATCATATTTCTCAGTTGTCCACTTTCCGTAATCACCGCTTCCATTATCCACATGCTCAAACTGAAATACCATATTCAGTTCTTTTCCGGCTTCTCCCGCATATTTCTGTGCCTCTTCGATAGTAACTCCTGAAGTTTCACCAACTGTCATGATATCATATCTGGAAAGTACTTCTCTGTTCATTTCCTGAAGAAATTCATGAACCCTCGGACCATGTACGCAATATGGTCCAAAATCGCCATAGAGACTATTGTTCATTTCTCCGTCCGGAAATGCCTGATCTTTGGAAATCATACTGATAACATCCATACGGAAGCCATCGATTCCTTTTTCACACCAGAATGTCATCATATCATAAACTTCCTGGCGGACTTTTTCGTTTTCCCAGTTGAGATCCGGCTGTTTCTTCGAGAACAGATGCAGGTAATACATTTGGGTCTGGGCATCATATTCCCATGCGGAACCGCCGAATACACCGCCCCAGTTGTTTGGTTCTTTTCCGTTGACCGGTTCTTTCCAGATATAGTAATCACGGTACGGATTGTCTTTGGACTTGCGGCTTTCGATGAACCAGTTGTGTTCATCGGAAGTGTGATTGACAACGAGATCCATCAGGATCTTGATGCCGCGTTTGTGTGCCTCGGCAAGCAGTTCTTCGTAGTCTTCCATTGTTCCGTAGTCTTTGTAGATCTTCTGATAATCAGAGATATCGTAACCGTTGTCATCCTGTGGAGACTCAAGCATTGGAGAGATCCACAGCACATTTACGCCAAGTTCTTTCAGATAATCAAGTTTCTGTATGATTCCTCTGATATCTCCAATACCATCTCCATTGCTGTCATTAAAACTTTTCGGGTAGATCTGATATACGACGCTTTCTTTCCACCATTTTTTCTCCATGCTATAAGCCTCCTATTTATTATTGTTTTATTGACCGATACCTACGAATTACTCCGCTGTTGCACAGCTCACGTAATTCTACAGCCATTCGGAATCCACAGATTTACTCCGTAAATCGCTACTTCCTCATGTCTGGCGGGTTCCAAGTTCAAATGTCTTATCCTGCAAGCAGGAACGACATTCTGAACTTTTAACCCTGGTATCTCACTTAACCGCACCGGCAACCACACCGTTCATGATCCATTTCTGGCAGAAGAGGTATACGATCAGTACAGGGGCAAGAACCAGCAGATAGGATGCGAATGCCAGGTTGTAATCTACAGAGAACTGTTTTTTGAATACGTACTGTGCAAGCTGTAATGTCTGCTGACTCTCATCGCTCAAAAGTACCAGCGGCATGGTGAAGTCGTTCCATGTCCACATAAATGAAAGGATTGCTACGGTTGCAGTGGTAGGTTTCAGTACCGGGAAAATGATCCGGCTGAATGTCTGGATCGGGTTTGCACCATCGATCATTGCTGCTTCATCCAGTGCCTCCGGGATTGCTTTGACAGCACCTGTATAAAGGAAGGTGTTCATCGGCAGACCGAAGATGATATACAGGAATGTGATTCCGTAGATGTTGTCCAAATGGAAAGTATTTGCCTGTACAACTAACGGAAGCATGATTACCTGGAACGGAATGAACATTGCACTGATAAAGTAGTAATACATGATTGAGAAGAATTTACTCTTCTTTCTGTTTCTTGTGATCGCATATGCTGCGAATGAGTTTGTGATCAGGGTAAAGATCAGGTTGATCACGGTAATAAAAGCTGTGTTAAAAAATTTCCTCGGGAAATTTGTCATATTCCAGGCATCGACAAAGTTCTGAAGACGAAGTTTTGTCGGAAGTGCCAGGATATTGTTCATGTCTGACGGATCTTTGATTGCGATCATCAGTGCCATATACAGAGGCAGAAGGATGATCAGCACGATTCCTGCGATCAGAAGAATGGTCACAGGCCAGTTGTAACGTTCTTTTACGTTTGCTGTACGACGTTTCATCCTAATTTCTCCTCTCTCTTTTCAAGTATACGTAACTGGAACACGGAAATCAATACTACTACGATAAAAAGCATGACTGCGTTGGCTGACTGGTAAGCAAACTGACCGCCGCCGAAGCCTTTCTTATAAATAAGTACTGCGATAGAAGTTGTACTGGTTCCCGGTCCACCTTCTGTCATCGCCATGATCTGGTCGTAAACCATCAGGTATCCTTTTGCAGAAAGTACCATGTTGATGGTAAAGGATGGTGCCAGAAGCGGGAAGGTGATCTTGGTAAATCTGCGGAAGCCGGTTGCTCCGTCGAGGTCTGCTGCTTCGTACACATCCGTATCAATAGACTGCAGGCCTGCGATATAGATCAGGGTGTTGAATGCACATCCGGTCCATACAGCAACGGCGATGATTCCCCATATCGCATGATTGGTACCAAGGATGTTTACGCTTAATGCCTGGATCCCGAGGCTCTTTCCGAGCTGTGGGATCAGGTTTGCAAAAATATAGTTAAAAATAAATCCAACGATCAGGCTTCCAAGCATATATGGAAGAAAGTAAAAAGCTTTGATCGTGTTTTTGAATTTGATCTTCGCATTCAGTGCACACGCAAGGATCAGACTGATCACATTTACAAGGATCGTTGCGATCACTGCAAACTTGAAAGTGAACAGGTATGCATTTCCTGTATCTGCATCTGAGAACATGTGCAGATAGTTGCGCAGACCAACAAAGTTCCAGTCTCCATATCCTTTCCAGTCCGTAAAGCTGTACAAAACGCCTCTCAGGAACGGGATCGTATGGAAGATAAAGAATAATATTGCAAGGATTCCTACATAAATGTAATAAACTTTATTAACAGCAGGTCTTTTGCGGGCTGTTTTTTTCTTCATGGGATCATCTCCTCACTTAATCTACATTAGCGATGTCGTATTTTTCATCACACTGTTTCAGGAACTGGTCCATATTTTCCTGATTGTCCATTCCATTGGAATAGTTCAGGCACATTTCAGAAATAAGTGCGGAAAGATCAAATCCTGACGGATAGTAGTGATCCGGAAAGTTTGCTACTTTGCCGTTGGCGATATCTTCTTTGACACCAGCAACTGTTTCATTGTTCTGCTCTACACCTTTGATAGCGGAGAATGCGAACTGATCGTCGATATAGGTCTGTGCGTTTTCCGGCTCCATCATGAAGGAAACGAATTCTTTTGCCATATCTTCGTTTGCGCTGTCTTTGCATACGCCAAGAAGTACGTCAACACCTGATGTTACATAGTTTTTGGATTCATCATTGGATGCCGGAAGTGCAAACATGTTGACATTCAGATCTGCATTAGCACTCTTGTACTGATTGATCGCCCAGTTTCCGTTGATGATCATGACTGAATCACCGTTTGCAAAAGCTTTGTTTCCATCGTCATAAGTCAGACCCATGAAGTCATCCTGTGCATAGTCAAGGAGTGTCAGATATTTTTCTACGATCTCTTCGTGAGTTCCCACGAATGTTGTTTTGCCTTCTTTACGGTCGTCTGTGAATCCTTCCGGCTGAAGATCAGGTGCCATGCTGTTCCATGGGCAGAGGCTTGTCCATGCATCTTTGTAAGTCATAAGAAGCGGCTGCTCTCCTGCATCTTTGATCTGGTCAAGTACGTCAATGAACTCATCCCATGTCTTTGGAATTTCAAGCCCGAGTTCTTCAAATTTGTCTACGTTATAGATGACACCAGATGCGTTTGTTGCGTATGGAACGCCGTATGCTTTTTCTTCTTTGTCTTTGTTTACGTCATAAACCATCTGCATATAAGAATCCTGGATGTTGGAGATGTAATCCTGATCACTTAAGTCAACCAGCATTCCTGCACTCTCTACTTCTGTATAGTTGTTGTCTCCACCCATCATTACGATGTCAGGCATATCGTTCTTTGCCATTCTTGTCTTTAATACAGTTCCTGCATCTGCCGGAGCTGTGATCTTGATCGTCACGTCCTCATGTGTTTCATTGAATTTATCTACAAGCTGCTGAAGAACGTCTTTGTTTTCTGCTTTACTGGAAAACAGTTCCAGCTCTGTTTTTCCACCCTTTGCAGAAGAATCCCCGTCGGAAGATCCGCCGCATCCAGTTACAGTGAGCATACCTGCCATTAAGGCACCAACCATTAATACGCTGATAATTTTTTTATTTTTCATCTTTTCTTTCCTCCATGATGTTTGTTTACAAGTATGAAGGCTGCGCAGCACCAGAAGTTTACGAAACATTACCCCGGACACGTCTGTCCTGTTCCCTTTTGGTGAGTTTATCATAACCCCACTGCCTCTATAAAATCAATAGGTTTCTCGCGAAACTTAAATTGTAGACAAAGTTTAGCTTCTGTTTTTATGCACTTTGAACAAAAAAAAGAAGGACTCTGTCATTCTTTGACAGAATCCCTTTTGACCAGATAGACCGGACTTTTTACATTTAGTTCTTTCAGGTTTTCTCCCTGGATCAGTTTCATTAGACGTATCAGTGCCAGATGTGCTTTTTGCTGGATATCCTGATGAACTGTTGTCAGCTTCGGCCGGACCATGCTTGCATATATACTGTCATCGTAACCCGTGATGGAAATCTGATCTGGAACACTGATCCCCTCATCAAAAAAGAAGTTCATCGCCTCGATCGCGTCATAATCTGAGGAAAAAGCCAGTGCTTTTGCTTCAAGGAAACGTGGAAGGAGTTCTCTGTATTTCCGAAGACGTGGATTTTTGTCACCCGGGACGACGATATACCGGGAACGGCTGCAGAATTTCCCTTGCTTCTCCATCGCCTGTTTGAAGCCCATCCAGCGGTAATAATCGCTGTCCTGATCGGTTTCTGCGATGAACAGGGCTTTCTCATAGCCGCGGGAATAGAGGTATTCCCCGATCTGATAACCGCCGGAGTAATCGTCTACACCAACATTCTGGAAGGTGTAGGCTCCCTTGGGGTAGGCATCGATCAGGATCATTTTTTTGTTCAGCTTGCGGGAAAGTCTGCGGTACTGATCTTTGTCATAACCGAGGATGATGAGACCTTCTACGTTCCATTTGGAAGCAATGTCCACTACATTCTGGATGTTTTCTCCGCCGATGAGCATGACGTAGTAGCCTTTTTCTTCGGTTTCCTTCTGGATAGTTCCGATCAGTTCGCCTACGAACGGGTCCTGAAGGGACTGCATGCCGTGCGTGTAGGCAAAACCTAAAACTACTCCGATGATCCTGGAACCGTGACCGGAAAGCATCACGGAGCCCATGTGTGGGACATAGTTCTGTTCTTTGAGGATTGCCATTATTTTATCAATGGTTGCCTGGGAAACCCTTTTGGTTTTGCCGTTGATGACATTTGATACGGTGGTGCGGCTGACGCCTGCCATTTCCGCGATGTCCTGAAGACGGATCATATATTGTTCAGCCTCCTTTTGTTTCGTATGTTTTAATCTGTTTTGGTATATTTTAGTGTGTGTTGCGGCGTTATAGATGTTATTCGTTTATGAACCTGATGGAATTCTGACAAGAAGCTTCTGTCCGTCTTTTTCTGCTGCTGTGAGAACCGGGATGTGTTTCTTTCGGAGTGCATGTACGATCGGGTATGCTGCGAAGAGATTTTCTCCGACGAAAACAGCTTCCGGCTTGTATTTGAGGATTTTTCTGACCTGATCTTTGATCCGGACTTTCCATTCCTGTTTCTCCATGGACACTTCGGCGTAGATTCCCTGGATTTCCAGTTCCGGAAGGGCTGGGAAATCTATGTGGATGATCTCTGCTGCCTGTAATTTAGGGAGCTGGTGGAGAAGTTCGTCGTATTCTGCTGCTCCACCAAAGCTTACGATTACAGGTTTCTCGTGAAACTGTTCCATACTGAGCTTACATGCCTGTACTGCATCTGCAAGTTCACCGGTAGTCATAAGAAAACCGCCTTTATGGCAGAAATTTGCTGTTTTGAGACCGGTTGCTGCCTTGAGTTCTTCGTTTTCGAGACCGAGCCATTCTGGCGGGAAACTGCATTTGTAATTCATAGAGTATTCTTTTTTCTGAGGCTGAATGCAGTAGCCACCTCTGTTAGATGGAAAGATCACGAAGGCAATCTGTGTCTCGGAGAGGAATTTCTGGCAGGGAACAAATTCCGGGAGGGTGAGGATTCTTGCGTCATCTCTGTGCTTTTCTCTGTCGTGAAACGCCTGCTGATGTCTGGCATAGATTTCTTCTACTCGTTTGTCGGCACGTTCGTTGCCTCTGTATCGTTCGAATTTATTTTCCAGAATCATCCCGGCAACGCTGACTGCCTGAAAAAAAGCTTCGTCGTTACCACCCTCAGCATCCCAGGTCGGGTTGAAGTTTCCGATCAGAATTGCAAGTTCGTTCTTCTCACCGGTATTATCGTTGTTATCAAGCGGCTGCACGAAAGCTTCATCGAATTTCTGCGCCAGTTCTTCGCCAAGGATCTCCGGTCCAAGCTCCTCCCACAGAAGTCCAAATGCTGCATATGGGACGCCATTTTCACGGATCCTGCTGTCTTTCTGGTGGTGATCATATTTTCCTCTGCCGATATCAAAAACAATCCCGTCGAAGTCATCCGGCACGCGGTTGCCGCGTAGGATCGTGATCTCAGGGTTCAAATATAATAACAGCGCAGATGAAAAAACGTCATCTGCGTGGAATTTGCCACTGTGGGTGAATGCGGTGGCGGATTGGGTGCGGATTTTATTTAGTAGATCATTCATGTTGTGTGGTGCTCCTCTTATTTTGTAAATAATGCGTCAAATACCTATTTTATATCCACAGATATACATTTTTCGTATATCTCTGAAGAATAATTGACGCTCACTCTTGTTGCACATTTTGTTCTATGACATAATGGTTATGTTGTCCAACCGATACCCGGCAACGGGAGGAGGTGAACTGCATGGATACTGTAATCTCGTTTCTTGTCTCCTGTACGGCAAGCATATTTGCCTACTATGTTTGCAAATGGCTAGACGGAGACAAATAGGGCAACTCTAACCTAGTGGTTTTCCTGTCCACTATAAAAAGCAAGAAGAAGCCCCCAGTATTGGTGCTACTGAGGGCTTCATTCTTTTTGTCCGCATGGACTTGTAATCTCTTTGCCTACTGGCATTATAGCATATGCACTTCTCATTTGCAATATACTTTTTCACACCATCTCCACATACCTTCCCCCTGGTTACTGTTCAAGGGTATGCATAGCCCATTGTAAAAAGTGACGAAATTTATTTTTTGTTTTGTGGATAACCAGTTCCAGCAGGAAAAATTATGTTTATAGTCTTTCCTGCTGTTTCTTTTTTGAAGAGTTATCCACCGGATTTTATCTTACACAGTACATTTTTTTATAGCCTTACCATATAGTCCTTATTTTTCAAGATACAAAATACCTGCTTATCCGCAGTCATATTGACGAAAGGACAATTCCTGGAAATTCGCTTTTTTCCCATGTTTCTGCTATACTTCTCTATAAGAAAGAGAGGGCTGCCTTATGGACATTGATTTAAAAGAAGAGATCAGAAAACAGGATGAGCT
>NZ_JBBMEI010000068.1:0-16829 GCF_040096655.1 Blautia intestinihominis
ACGCGACTTCAGTCGTGTGAGGATAGAGTTGTTGATTCACTGAAGACGAAAAGGATGCTAATATAAAACAAAGCATATTTCTCAAAAGTTCAGGGCATTTTTGCCGTCTATTTATTTTCTAAAATCATTTCAGAAATCCATGCTTTTAAATCCAATTAAATTCAGAAAGCAGGGGTTCGAAGTGGTGATGAAAATAGCACGATACGTTCTTGGATTCCTGTGTATAACAGGAGGTACTGACCCTGAATATCAACGAAGGCCATAACAGAGATCTAATGGAGCAGTGCCATATACTGAGAGAATATGCACAATATGTAGCAAAAGTGCGGGAATACGCAAGGACCACTGAACTGAACACTGCCGTAGAACAGGCAGTAAACGATTGTATTCAAAATGGAATCCTTGCAGAATTCCTTCGAAAGCATAAATCGGAGGTTATCGCGATGAGTATATTCGAATATGACAAAGAAGAGGAAGAAAAGAAACTCCGGAAGGCAGAGTATGAGGCAGGATATAATACAGGATATGACACAGGTTATGGAAGCGGCTATGATATTGGAAAAAAAGAAATAGTACGTCAGATGTTTAATGCAGGAGAGTCATTTGAGAAGATAGCACAGTATACAGGTTATGAAGTCTGTGAACTGAAGAAAATGTTGGAAGAGGTTTGAGGTATAGTAAAGAAAAAGTAAATCATATGTTTATGAAGCTGGTTAGAAGTGAAATCTGACCAGCTTTTTTGATAAATCATATTATTCGTCTTGTTGATGTCTATGACAATATACACAGGTGTCTTGACACCTATCATGTCTGGTGGTATACTGGCGGAAATGATAAAAGGAAAGTCCGGATTATCCGGCGAGAGGATAAAGAAATGAATGAATATTACGACGCCATAATAGTAGGAACCGGAGCCGCAGGGCTTTACTGCGCTCTGAATCTGCCTTCCAGGATGAAAGTTCTGATGATCACGAAGCAGCAGGCAGACCAGTCTGATTCCTTTCTTGCACAGGGCGGAATCTGCATGCTCCGCGGCGAAGAAGATTATGACAACTATTTTGAAGACACCATGCGTGCAGGTCATTACGAAAACAACAAAAAAGCCGTAGACCTCATGATCCGCAGTTCCAACAGCATCATCCGCGATCTCATCCGCCACAATGTCACCTTCGAACGTGATGCAAATGGCGAACTCGCATTCACCAGAGAAGGCGCACACTCACAGCCACGAATCCTTTTTTACGAGGATGTCACAGGCAAACAGATCACTCAGACACTCTTGAGCGAAGCCCAGACTAGGGACAACATCGAGATCTGCGAATACATGACCATGGTCGATCTGATCGCAAAGGACAACATCTGTGGCGGTGTTATTATCATGGATGAGAAGAATAACGTATATCCGGTCCGCTCTCCATATGTAGTCCTTGCCTGCGGCGGTCTCGGCGGACTTTACAAAAACTCCACCAACTTCCCGCACATCGCCGGTGACGGTCTCGGAATTGCAATGAAACATCAGGTAGTACTCGAACATCTGGATTACGTGCAGATCCACCCGACAACCCTGTATTCCCACAAACCAGGCAGACGCTTCCTGATCTCCGAATCTGTAAGAGGCGAGGGAGCACTCCTGTACGATAAGAACGGACAGCGATTCACAGAAGAACTTCAGCCACGTGACCTCTTAAGCCAGGCAATCTTCGCACAGATGGAGAAAGACGACACAGAATTTGTCTGGGAAGACATGCGTCCTCTCGGCGAAGAAACGATCCTGAAACACTTCCCGAATATTTTCCACAGATGCATGGAAGAGGGCTTTGACCCGTGCAAAGAGCTGATCCCGGTAGTTCCGGCACAGCATTACTTCATGGGAGGAATCCAGGCAGACCTCGGAAGCCGCACCTCCATGAAGGGGCTTTATGCCTGCGGTGAGACAAGCTGCAACGGCGTTCACGGCAAGAACCGACTGGCAAGTAACTCACTTCTGGAATCTCTGGTCTTTGCAAGAAGGGTAGCAGATGATATTATATTTGCAGGAAAACCGGAAAAATGCCCGGTCAATACAATAGATACCAGCATGTACGAAGACCGCGACGCGATCCTCGACGGCTATCACAAAATGGTATGGAATGAAATCGAAAGGATGAAAAGAGCATGAACGAAATTACAATGAAAATGCAGGCAGATCAGCTGATCCGCATGGCATTACAGGAAGATATCACAAGCGAGGACGTTTCCACAAACGCAGTTATGCCGACTGCAACTAAGGGAACCGTAGACCTTATCGCAAAAGAAGATGGTGTTGTAGCAGGTCTTGACATTTACGCAAGAGTATTTACAATCCTTGACGAAAAAACAGAGATCGATTTTCACTGCAAAGACGGTGATGAAGTCAAAAAAGGTGATCTGATGGCAACGGTAACAGGTGACATCCGTGTTCTCCTTTCCGGAGAGAGAGTAGCACTCAACTACCTTCAGAGAATGAGCGGTATCGCAACCTATACCAGACAGGTTGCAAAACTTCTCGAGGGAAGCAATGTAACTCTTCTTGATACCCGTAAGACCACACCAAACTGCCGTGTATTTGAGAAATACGCAGTAAGAGTCGGAGGCGGCTGTAATCACAGATATAATCTTTCTGATGGAGTTCTTCTTAAAGACAACCACATCGGAGCAGCAGGAAGTGTCACAAAAGCCGTTCAGATGGCAAAAGCTTACGCACCGTTTGTCCGCAAGATCGAGATCGAGGTAGAGACTCTGGATCAGGTTAAAGAAGCAGTAGAGGCAGGAGCAGACATCATCATGCTCGACAACATGACACCGGAAGTAATGAAACAGGCAGTTGAACTGATCGACGGAAGAGCACAGACAGAGTGTTCCGGAAACATCACAAAAGAAAATATCCAGAAGATCCGTGAGATCGGCGTTGATTTTGTTTCCAGCGGTGCACTGACACATTCCGCACCGATCCTTGACATTTCCATGAAGAATCTTCATGCAGTGTGAGAGGAGGGAATCTTATGAACACCGCGGAAAGACGTGGAGAAATCCTTAAGATCCTCCACAATGCGGATGCCCCGGTGGCAGCGAGAGAACTGGCAGGCAGATTTGGGGTCAGCCGTCAGGTCATTGTACAGGATCTGGCAGTGATTCGGGCATCTACGCCAGGAATCCTCTCTACAACAAAAGGATATGTGATACAGCAGGACAGTAGTTTTACAAGAGAATTCAAAGTACGCCACAGTCAGGACAAAGCAGCGGAGGAGCTGAATCTGATCGTGGACTGTGGCGGTCATGTCAAAAATATAAGCATCAGCCACCGTGTTTACGGACGAGTTACGGCTGAGATGGATATCCGTTCCAGACAGGATGTAAATGAATTTGCAGAAGCACTCAGGAACAGCCGTTCAACGGTACTTTCAAGTGCCACATCCGGATATCATTACCATTTGATCGAGGCATCCAGTGAGGAGAGACTTGATCTGATCGAGAAACAACTGGGAGAGGCAGGATTCCTTGCACCGCTTCAGCCCTGGGAACAGACTACAGGGAAAGGAAAGATAAAGTTATGACGATCAAAGAAATTCAGCAGGAGATCCTGCGTATGAAAAAAGAGCAGGATGTCTGCATCCTTGCACATGCTTATCAGGGACAGGAGATCCTGGAAGTTGCAGATTATATGGGAGACTCCTACGGACTCAGCGTGCAGGCTGCAAAGAGCGACTGCAGCGGCGTGATCATGTGCGGTGTGCGTTTTATGGCAGAAACCTGCAAAGTATTAAGCCCGGACAAAAAAGTCTGGCTTGCAAACCCGGTTGCAGGATGTCCAATGGCAGAGCAGCTTGACCTGGAAGGCCTTCGCAAACTCAAGGCAGAGTATCCGGATCATGCAGTTGTTGCCTACATTAACACAACTTCTGAACTCAAGACAGAGTGCGACGTGTGCGTGACTTCTTCTTCCGCAGTCCAGATCTGCAGCAAACTGGAAAACGACAAGATCCTTTTTATCCCGGACCCGAACCTCGGACGCTTCGTAGCTGAGAAACTTCCGGAGAAAACATTCGCATTCTACAAAGGTGGATGTCCAAGACATATCGTAGTCAGTGCCAAAGATGTCGAAAAAGCAAAACAGGCACATCCGGACGCACTTCTTCTGGTACATCCGGAATGCCGTGAAGAAGTCGTAGAGAAAGCCGACTACGTTGGTTCCACAACAGGAATCATGGATTTTGCAAAAAAATCTCCGAACAAAGAATTCATCATCGGAACAGAGAACAGCATCGTAGAACATTTACAGTTCGAATGCCCGGATAAGAAATTTTATCCACTGTCTGTCATGCTGACCTGTATGAACATGAAGATCACCACTCTGATGGATATTTACAACTGCCTCAAAGGAACAGGCGGAGAAGTGATCGAACTTCCAGAAAACGTAATAGAAGGAGCCGGCCGCTGCATTCACCGCATGGTGGAGCTTGGAGGCTGATAAAGAGAGAATAATAAACTGCCATTCGCAGATACTATAGTCGGTATCATGGTGCGCGCGGCAGTTTTTTTATTATAGAAATAAAAAAAGACAGTCACTGACGGTTTGTGACTGTCCTTTTAATTATAAGCTTATAATTAAAAACTGTAATTTCCTGAATTAGCCAATGCTGTTGACAGCTTTAGACAGACGGGAAATCTTTCTTGCACAGTTGTTTTTGTGATAAACACCTTTAGATGTTGCTTTGCTGATTGTAGAGATAGCCTCTGTAAGAGCAGCCTGTGCAGCAGCTTTATCGTTTTTCTGAACTGCAGTTTCTACTTTCTTGATGGAAGTTTTAACAGCAGAACGGATAGATTTGTTTCTAGCAGCTTTAGTTCTGTTTACTAAAATTCTTTTCTTTGCAGATTTGATGTTAGCCAATTGGTACACCTCCATTTCAGATTTATAATAATGTGTCGTTGTCACAGAAACAGACACGGGCGTTCCTGTAAACATGCTTATATATATTATTATATTTATCCTGGATTGTCAATAGGAAAATCCATAAATGTCAAAAAAATGACAGAATATAGCAACTTTGAAAGTCTGACCAGATTTATCCTTGGTTTTTTGTACATAATTATTCCGGGAATTACAAAAAGTAATAGTGATGGTTCAGTACTTTCACAGTTATGCACGATATACAAGGCAAAATCCTGGCATTGCAGGTGATCTGGAAGGGATTTTGACCAGGTTACTGTGAATGGGGAGAACAGTAATCAAATCATACAGCATCAGGAGGATACGATATGGCTGGCAGCAGAAGGATTCGAACAGACCTTGCACTGGAAACAACGGAGCGGTTTGCACAGGAAAATACGGAGATCCGGGGTGTAGAGATCCAGGAAGACTACGATGAGGAAAAAGACATCCGGACAACGGTCGTAAAGATCGTCACAGAAAACGGGGCAAAGTCCATGGGGCGTCCGCAGGGAAATTATATCACAATAGAAGCTCCGGATCTTTCAAACGCGGATGAGGATTATCACAGGGAAATTTCCCATGAGATCTCACGGCATCTGCGGGAACTGATCAATCTGGAAAAGGAAAAATCAATCCTTGTGGTGGGGCTTGGAAACGCAGCGATCACAGCAGATGCACTGGGACCGCATGTGATTGAGAATCTTCATATGACACGGCATCTTATCAGGGAGTACGGGCTTCGCGGGATCGGGCAGGAAAAAATACACTGCGTCAGCGGAATCGTGCCGGGTGTTATGGCGCAGACAGGAATGGAGACGGCAGAGATCGTGCAGGGCGTTGTTTCAGAGACGAAACCGGATGTGGTGGTTGCAATCGATGCACTTGCAGCGCGGAGTGTGCGAAGACTGAACCGGACGATCCAGATCACAGATACGGGAATTCACCCGGGATCCGGAGTAGGAAATCACAGGAATGGTCTCACGGAAGAAAATCTTCAGGTGAAAGTGATCGGGATCGGCGTGCCGACAGTTGTGGATGCGGCGACGATCGTGCATGATTCAATGGAGCACCTTCTGGATGCATTGGAGGAAACGGAGCAGAAGGAATTTCTGGAGGAGATGATCGCACCGAATCTTTACAGCATGTTCGTGACACCGAAGGATGTGGACGAGACGGTGAAATATCTGAGCTTTACGATCTCAGAAGGGCTGAATATCGCTTTTTCTGAAGTGTGATCTTGAGTAACAGGAACGGGCATAATTCCAGAATTTTTATCATAGGATACCTTGAAAGAGGTGATTCTGTGACAAGGACCCGGAAGACGATCTGTACTCTCATGTGTCTGGCTTTTTTTGCTGTGCTGGCAGTGATGCCGGGTTCTTTTATCCTGCAGAAAAATGTGTACAGACAGCTGCCGCTGTTTCGATTTCTCGAGCGGAAAGCTGCCCGTGATTTCCAACGGAAAGACCCCGATACGTATGCGAAGATTGTGGAAAACCATACGGAATCTCTCGGCGCGATGGTGGAAAAAGAGAATGAAGAGGTGCGGGACGAGCAGGAGAAAGCTGTGGCGGAGAATTCTGTGGGACAGGCTGAAGATGTAGAGAGAAAAACAGAAGATGTGGAGCCAACAGAGACGACAGAAGGTGTGAAGAAAACAGAGTCGACAGTTACAGCGGAGGCAGAACCGGGACAGGCACAGACAGAAATAAAGACAAAAGAAGAGGATAAACAGCAGCAAAAAGAGCCTTCTGAAGATGAAAATATAAAACAGACAGAAAAAGATTCTGAAAAAGAAACAGATAAATCTCAGCAGGACAAACCTGCCACTGTCATACCGGAAGTAACGCAGACTATCTTGGCTTCAAACAGCATACAGCCTGCACCGCGCATCGACCTCTCACCGCAGACCCTCGCAGATTACGACTACCTCATGAATCAGTTTTTCATCGTGGATTCGCAGACCACCACAAATGCAGATCAGTTAAACGCGGCAGAACTTCTCGGAGAAGACCTGACCATACAGAAAGATGCCGCGAAACCGCAGATTTTGCTCTACCATACACATTCACAGGAAGCTTTTGTGGATTCAAAGGAGGGTGAAGTCGAGGATACGATCATCGGCGTAGGAAATTACCTGACAGAACTATTGACAAAAAACTACGGATATCAGGTAATCCACGTAACAGAAGCCTTCGATATGGAAAGCGGCGAGCTGGACCGCAGTGCCGCCTACGACTATGCAGGAACGTATCTGGAAACGATACTGGAAGAAAATCCTTCGATAGAAGTCGTGATAGATCTTCATCGTGACGGCGTGCCCGAAAACCGACATCTCGTGACCGAAATCAATGGAAAATCAACTGCACAGATCATGTTTTACAATGGATTAAGCTATACGATCGCGAGAGGAAGCCTTGATTATCTGCCGAACCCATACATTCAGGACAACCTGGCGTTTTCATTCCAGATGGAATACCAGGCGGCACAGTATTATCCGGATTTTTACAGAGGTATCTACCTCGCCGGATACCGTTACAACCTCCACCTGCGCCCAAGATCCGTCCTCGTCGAAGCCGGAGCCCAGACCAACACCGTCCAGGAAGTAAAAAATGCCATGGAACCCTTCGCAGATATTTTGAATCGGGTGCTGCAAGATTGAAAATGGAATCCTGGAATATAAAAACATATCATAACTGGTAACAAAGCAATCTGTTTTGATATATACAAACACATGTTCTTGATATATGATTTTAAATGTAAATTAATTCCGGAAAATTTACATTATCTAAAATAAAATCATATAAAAGGAGAACATACAAATGACAAAAGAAAAAATTACACGCTCAGAATTAAAAGAGAAACGTACAGCAAACCGTAAGGTGTTCGAAAATCAGGATCACTCCCGAACAGTAGAAATCTATATGGAACCAGTCCATTATGAAGATGAGGATGGAAGCTGGAAAGAAATGGATGACACATTAGAGGAAGTTGCATTTGGAAGAAGTATTGGCGGAACGGGAAACAGAAAATTCTGCAATAATAAAGGCAAGCTGGCGATTCAGCTGATGGACAGTGCAGAACCAGCGGCAACAGCGTCACTTACAATGGACACCTGTGCGCTCCGATGGGGAATGGAAGGTGCAGCAGCTTCTGTTAAAGCTGAAAAAAACAGAAGCGATTCTTCTTAAATCAGAAAATCTGGAAGAGAATATTTGCCGCATTACATTTCTCCCGAATCAGATGTGGCTGAAAGCCCAGGAACGTATCTACCCAGTTGTGATCGACCCAGTAACAACTACATCAAAGAAAGCTTCCGAAATCTATGATGCCCATGTGGATTCTCTGTATGAAGAGGATAATTTTCAGAAAAGTATTATTCTGAAAACGATGGGAGGAGATGAAGTACAGAGAAGCTTTATACGTTTTGAGCTTCCTGAAATGAAAACCGGAGATATGGTAGTGAGTGCCAGACTGGTGCTTGTATCTCTGGCAGAGGACAACAAAGAACGTACTGTAGAAGTACATAAAGTTCTTCATGCATGGAACTCGAATTCTATTAACTGGTATAATAAGCCGCTGTACTCTGAAACAATAGAAGATCTGTGCTGTTATAAAGGCGATAAACAGAAATATATCACCATGGATATCACCCGTATGGTGAAAGACTGGTATCAGAATGGTGGAAACTATGGTCTGATGCTGAAAGACGATTATGAATTATCTGGATATACAGAATTTCTTTCATCCGATTGTGACAATGGATACCAGGATATGAGACCGAGAATTGATATTTCTTATGTGAACTATTCTGGTCTGGAAGATTACTGGACTTATCACAGTCAGGATGCGGGAAGAGCCGGGACAGTTCATGTGAATGATTATAATGGAAATCTGATCATGATTCATGACACGATGAACACAGAAGGCAGCCTTGAGCCTATGGCACTTTCGCATGTGTATAACAGTAACAACTGTGCCACAGATCTGGGATATGGATATGGATTTGCACTGAACTATCATCAGACACTGGTAAAAACAAAGATTGGAGGCACTGATTATTACAAACATACAGACGGAGATGGTACGATTCATTATTTTTATTATGATTCTACTGAGAAGAAATGGAAAGACGAATCTGGTCTGGAGCAGACTCTCACAATTCACACGGATGGAACAGAGCAGCTTGTAATTCATGACAAAGAAGATAATCAGCTCCGGTTCCGTAATGGATGGCTGGTAAAAGTTCAGGATAAAAATGGAAATTGTTTATCCATATCCTGGGCAGAGCAGAGAATCATTTCCATTACAGATGGATCAGGAAGAAAAACAACGCTTGATTACCTGTTAGACAATAATGGAAAACGTACTACACTGACACAGATTACAGGTCCTTCCGGAAATAAAAAGACATTTACTTACGGCAGCGGCAATCTTACAGGCATTACAGATATTGACGGCGAAAAAGTAAAATACGTCTACAATGGAAATCATATGCTGACAGAAGTTCATAATATTGACGGATATTCTGTAAAATACGGTTATTATGGAACAAAACCTTATCGTGTAAAGAGTATTACAGAATATGCCGGAACGCAGAAAGGAAACAGTCTGTCTCTCACTTATGGATACAACAGCACGAAGTTTACAGACAATAAAAAACGAAGCGAAATATACCGTTTTAACAACAGCGGAAACCTGATTCACATTCATGATGGATTCGGACATGCAGCCAGTGGAAAATATAACCGCAGTGGAAATCATGTGAATTGCCTGGAGAATGCAACAAAGTTACAGACAAATGTTGTTCAGCTTCTGAAAGATCCGATCATTCAGGCTGCAACGTGTGGCTGGAAAACAGAAATCAGTTCAGATGGCAGTGGAAAGACTGAAATCAATACGAATACCGCGTTATGTAAAGTTGGCAATCGCTCATTAAAACTGGAGAGCACAGCAAAGACAGGATCCGTATGCTGGTATCAGGATGTGTCACTCCTGAAAGGGCAGACATACACAGCTTCCATGTTTGTAAAAGTTACAAAAATGGATCGAGCATCAGATGGTGCAGTGTTCCTGAGAGCAAGATATCAGGATAAGGATAATGTATGGCATTACGAAGACAGTGAACAGCTGAAATCGACAACAACAGATTTTATCCATCTGCACAAAACATTTACACTTCCGGCAGATATTGTAAAAACTTCTGTGAGAGTTTATCTGGTGGCAATGCATACGATCTGCACAGTATATGGTGATATGGCACAGCTGGAAACAGGAAGTACAGTCAGCCACTGCAATCTGGTGGATAATGGAGACTTCCATCTT
Source organism: Blautia intestinihominis (assembly GCF_040096655.1). NCBI lineage: Bacteria > Bacillati > Bacillota > Clostridia > Lachnospirales > Lachnospiraceae > Blautia > Blautia intestinihominis. Next base: position 10,277 of record NZ_JBBMEI010000068.1, read on the forward strand.
GGAACCACATCTGGTTTTACAAAAACAGGAAGTTTTGAGGATGGACTGACTTCTGTTGGAACCTCTAATATTATTCCGGTGCAGAGTGCAATCGTCGTGTCTGCTGCAAAGAGTACAGTCTATGCAACTCCATCCTTAAACGGCACAAAGGTTGTGGAAGTGACAAAAGGTACACATCTGTATGCACTCTGTTATGAGAAAAATGAAGATATCTACTGGTACAAGGTACGTACTGCGGCAGGAAAGCGGGGATATCTTCATGGTGGTCATGCAACTGCGTATCTGGGAGGCAATACAGGAGACCATTCGGCAGTGGTTGGAGTTTCCGGTGCGGTTTTACGATCTTCAGCATCGGACAGCGGAAGCATTGTAGAAGAAGCAATTCCAAGAGGAACATGTGCGGCGGTGCGTTCTGTAAAAACAGATGCGGATGGAAAAAACTGGCTCTATCTGGGAATGCAGATTGATAAAAAACGCTATACCGGATACATGAAGGAAGAATCTGTGATTCGTTTATGCAGAAATTATCCATCAGGAACAATGTCACAGGAGGATAAGCTGTATGATTCTCCTTCACTTTCCGGTAAGGTGCTTACTACTCTGGAAAAAGGGAAAAATATCCTTTTGCGAGGAGTCCTGACGAAATCAGGTACAAAATGGTATGCAATTCAGTGGGGTGGAAGATTCTGCTTTGTCCCATCCAGATATTGCACATTAAAGCAGGAACCGGCAGTATACCGTCTGGCATCAGAAACAGTCACAGAAGGTGTCGGAGGACTGGAAAAACATATTTTCCGCTTTATGGGTGAGCCGAAAGTATCCAAACGACTGACAAAGGTTCTGGATCTTACAGGAAAGAAAGGCGATACCTTCATGGTAAACGCATGGGGAAGGGGAACCTGTCTTCCGGAAACAGACAATGATAAGAATCGCCGATTTGGTGTCGAAGTTGTTTTTGTGGCAGCAGATGACACAACTGATGTGCATTACACAAATTTCAGCCCGGATATTCTGGACTGGCAGTTTCTGAGTGATATTTATGTCGCTAAGAAAGACTACAGCAAAGTAAAAATTTCCTATACCTATTGTAAAAATGCAAATACAGCGTATTTTGACGGTCTGTCTCTTTACCGTGAAGAGTTTGGACAGACCTATACATACGATGATAAGAACAACCTGGTTTCAGCGGTAGATTCTCAGAAGAATACAACAAAATTTGAGTACAATGCCGGAAGTGATCTGACGGGTATTACAGATCCGAAGGGAAGCAAATACACTTACACATATGACAAAAAACATAACGTGACCAGTGGAAAATCTTCTATGGGAATTCTGAACCGCCTTGTCTACGATGATAAAGGAAATATTACACGCAGCGGAGTTGTGAAGCCGAATGAAACGGAGAAAGGCATCTGGGTGGAACGTACTTTTACTGCTGACAAGAACCATGTATCAGCTGTGACCGATGCAGAAGGAAATAAAGTACAGTATGAATGGGATACATCCAGAGATCTGCTCCGCTCACTGACGGATGGGGAAGGAAACAAGCTTTCCTATGGTTATGATAAGGCAGAACGTCTTATATCTGTTTCTCAGAATGTAACGGTTGATGGAAAAAAACAGGTGGTAAAAAACATCTACACCTACACAAAAGACAGGCTTGCGGGGATTGAGCATAATGGATTCAATTATGGATTTACCTATGATGTGTTTGGAAATACTACTGCTGCATCAATTGCAGGTAATCAGGTGATTTCTTATGAGTACGAAGCACAGAATGGAAAGCTGCTGAAAACAATTTATGCAAATGGCGATGAAATTCGCTACACTTACGACACACAGGATCGTTTTTCTATAAGCTATCTGAAGCCAGCAGGATCATCAGAACAGCGACTGAACAGTTATATTTATAATAAAGAGGGAAACCTTTGCAAGGTGACAAATCATTTATCTGGCAAAACTTATGAACTGGATTATGATTTCCTTGACCGACTGATGCGTGTACGTGACGAAAGCGGCGTATGCTATGAATATACTTATGATGCAAATAATCAGATGATCAGAATGTTCCATACAGATGGCAGAGCAAAACTGACAACAGGATATACCTATGATAAGGATGGACGAGAAAAAGAAGTTCGTGTGGCAGGTAAATTTACCAGATCTACAGATTATGACAATCTTGGAAGAGTAACCAAACAAAGTTTTTCTGCGGAGAACGGTGATACAAGTATGTCTATGACATATAAATATCCAGATGCAGAGAAAAATAAAGAATACGCATTACCGTCTGAAATGGATGTACAGGAATGCAGCTACAGTTATAAATATGATCGAAACGGAAATATTACGGAAATTCAAAGAGTACCACATAAGGGTTCGACAGAGAAAATTTTAAAAGACACCTTCCAGTATGATGAACGTAATCAGCTGATTCGTGAAAACAGTCAGAGCCAGGACAAAACAATTGTCTATGCATACGATCAGGGTGGCAATCTGAAGTCTGTAAAAGAATATGCGTACACCGAGGGAACCTTACCGGAAACTCCGGTTCACGAGGAAACTGGTACATACAGTAGCACATGGAAAGACCAGCTCCTGAATTGGGATGGTACTGCCATGACTTATGATGCAGTCGGCAATATGCTTACCATGGGAGATACCGTTTACACATGGACGATGGGACGCAAACTTGCCAGTGTAGATAATGGCAGAAAAGCTCAATATTTTTATGACCATACGGGTGCCAGAGTGAAGAAAGTGGTGGATGGTGTTGCCACAAATTATCATATGGCAGGAGATCTGCTTGCATCTGAAACACGTAATGGAGGGACTATATGGTATGTCTATGATTCAGGTGCGAATCTTGTGGCAATAATTATTGCAGGAAAATACTACTACTATGTGAGAAATATTCAGAATGATATCGTGGCACTGGTTGACGAGTCTGGAAAAACTGTAGTAAACTATGTTTATGACAGTTGGGGAAAACTGTTAAGCATTACCGGCAGCCTCAAAGACACCGTAGGCATCCAGAACCCATTCCGCTACAGAGGTTATTATTACGACAATGAAACAGGAATGTACTATCTCAAAAACCGGTATTATGACCCGGGGTTGAGAAGGTTTATTGGGTCTGATGCAATAACAACAGTGGAAGCATCATTAGAAACTTTTCATAATAGAAATCTTTATATTTATTGTAACCAGAATCCAATTGTAAGAAGCGATAGTAAGGGTAATATATGGCAGGTGTTATTGGCCGGAGCAGTCGGTGCTGGAATTTCTCTCGGTTATCAGTTAGTATTTGAAAAAAAAGAGTTGAACATGAAAACTGTTGCACAGGCTACGTTAGATGGTATTGTAATGGCAGTAGGTGCGAGTGCTGCAACGGTAGGATGGCAAATTGTCACAAATGTAGCAACAAGTGTGATAAGTGGAATTATGAACGAAGATGATGGTATGGAAATTGCGTGTCAGGCTACAGTTAGTGGAGCTCTTGCATATTTTGGTGGCAAAGGAAATGACTTTGCAGGCATAGAAGCTAAATGGAAATTTAAAGTTAGTAGTAATGCTGAAGTAAAGGACATAAATATAAGAACGCAGTTAAATGAAATTGCAGGAAATCAGTTCAAACGAAAAACTAAAAGAGGAATTTATAATATGACTAGTTCGACAGTAAGAGGAAATGGGGCTTCAAGAGGTGTCTCAAAAGGATATTCTGGTTATATGGGACCGATTATAGGAGAAGAACGGAGATATAATGGAAAAGTTACGATATATTCACATTTGTATTATGGAAAAGACAAATCAATTGTAAAGCGTGTATATAAGATCGTATGATGTTATCCCGAATCTTCATCTGAAAGGAATTAGGTGAAAAGATGTGTTGGAGTTAATAAAAGAAATCATAGTAGTTATATTGGCGATTGATATAATTTGTAAAGGGTGTCAGAGACACATGCTTAGGCCGTATAGTAAGGGAGGGAATATTTTTAGTGATGAAAATACTCGAATTGCAATGCGTGAGAATGCCTCAAATCCGTTATTTGTAAAAGGACATTTCAGGAAAAATTATAAGAGAAATATATATAGAAAAATGTCAAATTTGAAAGGTTTTTATTTTTGCCAAATTGTGTCAATTATACAGATTAGTGTGATATGCTTGAACTTGTTAAATGGTTTTTATATTCGTTATATAGATATGAATGGAATATTTGGCATGAACGAAGATGCTAGATTACGGATTTATATCGCAATTGCAGTTTGGATTTGCGTTAATAGTTGTGTGAATTTGGTGTTTTTAACATATTATACTAGAGTTATTAATAACACTAGAAGCGAAAAGCTGAAAAAAATATGTCGTAAAAAAATTATAATTCCGGGAGAAAAACAAGAAGATGGATATGAGATATTGGTCTATCCGAGAGAACTTTCGTACAGAGAATGGATTTATAGAGTGGAAAAAAGCTTTAGGAATCAATTCAGAGGAAGTAGCTGGGAGTATAGGGAAAGTGTAGGTGAATTAAAAGAAAATGTGCATATGCTAATTGAAGAAGACAGAGAGCAGGAAAAAATCAGGATATTTGTGCAGATGTATGTAGATATATTGAGTAATACATATATAGAACAATTAAACAAGTTTTTGTACAAAAAAATCCGAAGTGGTTTGAGAAAAGGTGACCTACCATTAGGAAATCCTTATCTTATGTATGTCATATGCGTTCAAAAAAAATCTGAAACATTTGAAAATATCTTTTGCAAATCAATAAAAGCAGGTCAGGAAGATTGCTTTTTAATAGGAGTTGTATTAGATGAATATATGATATATATGCCAAAAATGAAAAACAATGTACAGGATATGCAATATCAGGAAATGAAAACAGAATTTATGGAAATATTAAAATTTATTCCATTAGATGATTGTTGATAAAATCGGAGGCGGTTTCCCTGCCGCTTCCATTTTTATACCTTTTTTTAAGAGATTTTTATACGAAAGATGAGGTGAAGGAACATGAAATATAAAATTTTTACAGCCACAGCACTGGCGGGTGGTACATTTGCAGCATTGTTTGGCGGATGGGATAAAGCTTTACAGACGTTGGTGATTTTTATGATTGTGGACTGGATCACAGGTGGCATTCTTCTGCCGGTAGTATTTGGCAGAAGTCCAAAGTCCCCAAACGGAGCACTGGAAAGCAGAGCCGGATGGAAAGGACTTTGTCGTAAGGCGATGACATTATTTTATGTGCTGATAGCAGCACAATTGGACAGTCTTCTTGGAATTGATTATGCACGGGATGTGGTCTGCGTTGGATTTATTGCGAATGAAACGTTATCCATTGTAGAAAATGCAGGACTGATGGGTATTCCGCTTCCGGAAGGAATTAAAAGAGTAGTGGATGTCCTGAAAACATCAGCAGAAAGTAAGATGAAGGAAAATGGCTAGACTGAAAGAACTGTTAAAACTGGCAGAACAGCAGATTGGGTATCAGGAAAAAGCATCAGCTGCGATGCTGGATGATCCACATGGGAATGCCGGATATAATAACTATACAAAATATGCAAGAGATGTAAATAACTGGGGACTGGATGGATGTCAGGGACAACCCTGGTGTGCGACGTATCAGTTCTGGCTGGAAGCCAGGATATTTGGAGTAGAGACAGCATTAAAACATTTTTGCATGAGCAGAAACAGTTATCGTGCCTATAACTGTTTTGAGATCTATGATGCATTTGAGAGAAAAGGAAAAATTTCCAGAAGTCCCGGAATTGGCTCACTGATAGTATTTCGACATTCGCATATAGGACGGGTAATTGATGTCAGGAATGGATATGTTTATACGAATGAAGGAAATACTTCTGCACTATATGGCGATAGTAACGGCGGTACTGTAAAAACCAAGAAATATCAGATCGGAGATTCATCAATAAAAGGGTATTGCCTGATAGATTATAAAGAGGACAATACTACGATTTCAGAAGATCAGGCAGACACGAAACAGGAAAATTTGCGTGTAAAGGAATATCAGGAATGGCTGAATTACTGGTATGGAACGCTTCTGAAAAAACACTGTGGCAGCATTTTGACTTTAGACGGGCAGTATGGAAGCAGAACGAGGAAAGCCTCGCTGACTGTGTGGAAAGATGTAGTAAATCGTTTATATGGTGGAAAATTGTCTCTTGATGGAGAACTCTTTGATTCTGAATGCATGAATATTGCTGGGACAATAGTGCTGTCGTTCGGAAGTTCCGGTACGCTTACAGCGATAGCAGAGGGAATTCTAGCAGCAGAAGGTATGTATATGGGAAATATTGATGCACAGTTTGGCACGGAAATGAAAAAATCAACAAAAACATTTCAGATGAAGTATGGGCTTGATCCAGACGGAGAGGTTGGAAAAGAGACCTGGACGGCTTTGTTTGGCATTATGGGTAATAAAACGGACTGAACTGAAATTTTCTCATTTTTGTGAGCTTGAATGAAAAAGTAAATTCTACATTCTAACATACCTTGATTTTATGCGGGATTAAATTCTATTTTCGGAGATAC
>NZ_JBBMEI010000069.1:0-16581 GCF_040096655.1 Blautia intestinihominis
CGGATCTTACGGTTATATTTCTCGGAAACCAGTTCTTTGGCTTTGTCAAAACGAACGGCCGGGATCTTGTCGACTTTTGGAAGCTGTACTTTAAGGATCTGAAGTTCCTTTGCGTAGTCTTTCTGAAGAAGTGCTACTGCATACTGAAGAAATCCTGTTTCCATTGCCATGATCTCTTCAAAGCTGTCGATGTATCCCATCTCAAAGTCAAGGCTGGTATATTCGTTTAAGTGACGTTTGGTATTGTGTTTCTCTGCACGGAATACCGGTCCTGTCTCAAATACTCTGTCAAACACACCGACCATCATCTGTTTGTAGAACTGCGGGCTCTGTGCGAGGACCGCCGGTTTGTGGAAGTAGCTGAATTTGAAAAGGTTTGCTCCACCCTCGGCTCCTCTTGCCCCGATCTTCGGTGTGTGGATCTCTGTGAAACCGTTCTCATAGAGGTAATCACGGAAAGCACGTGTCAGCGCTTCCTGGATCTTGAATTTGGAACGTTCCTGGATGTTACGGAGTGCGATCGGACGTAAATTCAGTTTTGCCTCCAGAGATGTGTTTAATTTCCATTTGTCGATCGCCAGCGGCATCGGCTCTGCCGGCTGTGACAGGATCTCAATTTCTCTGATGCGGATCTCTCTTCCATGAGGCGCACGTTCTTCTGCATTCAGGATCCCTTTCACGCGAAGTGTCATTGCCTCTTTGAGATCATGAATGGAAAGATTTGCCTTTTCATTTTCAAAAACAGTCTGAAAAAGTCCCTCTCTTCTTCTGAGGATCACGAACGCAACATCGCCCATATTTCGGATGCTGTGAACGGCTCCTTCCAGAACAACTTCCTGATCCAGAAGTTCCTCTCCTAACAGTGCTTCCCACGAAGTAACTTCTTTTTTCCATGTACCATCCAAAAACTCCATTTCCTCATCCTCCATATTATAAGTCTCTTAAAAGTTTCTATTATTATTCATCATATAAAAGCATCAAAAGCATCTGTGCTGTTTCTACCATGTTCGTTCCGGAATCCATGCTGGATTTCTGGATATAACGGTAGGCTTCATCTTCACTTAAATGATTTCGCTGCATCAGCATCATTTTTGCATTGGATATATAGTTCTGTTCTTTCCAGGATCGTGCCTTTGGTTTCTTTTTTTCTTTTCTTTTTCTTCGCTCCTGCTGCGTCAGGATCATATTTACTGTGTTGACAAGGTCGCTTGCCTTGACCGGCATCTGTACCGACAGGATCGATGTCGGCACTTCACAGATCACTCTTGCAGACGCAAGAAGCAGCATTTCAAAATCTCTTGGCATACACTCTGAAAGATCAAGATAATTCATATCCGGAAGCCGATGACTGCAGATCAGTACGCCGCTTCCAAGTTCGGAAGCACTTGACAGAGCATTTGATGCGGTTGTACATACAGATGCAACGGTAAATCCGTGCCGCGCCAGAACCGCACGGATTTTTTTTGCATCTTCGATTTTGGGTAATGCGATCACAATGCTGCTCATACAAGTGTTCTCCTATTTTTTGTCTTATGCTTACAGGCGATACAGGTATTCTTCTACTTCCCAGTCAGTTACCTGTCTGGTATAACGCAGCCACTCATCTTTCTTCTGTGCAAGATAAGTCCTGCAGAATTCTTCGCCCAGTATTCCCCGGATCCAGGTGCTGTTTTCAAAAAGCTCGATCGCATCTTTGAGTGTTTCCGGAAGATGCTCTGTCTCCTGATCCTGTGTTGCGATATTTGACGATTTTGTAGGAGAAATTTTGTTTCGGATCCCATCCAGTCCGGCTGCAAGACATACTGCAAACACCAGGTACGGATTGGAAGATGCATCCGGACTTCTCAGTTCCACTCTTGTTCCCTCTCCTCTTGTCACAGGGATGCGGACAAGTGAATTCTGATTATTCTCTGTCCAGGTAAGTTCTGTCGGTGCATCATATCCAGGAACAAGACGCTTGTAGGAATTCACGAGAGGATTAGTGATCAGTGCCATCTCCTTGCTGTGTGCAAGAAGTCCTCCGATAAAATAACGGGCCTCTTCACTTAATTCTCCCGGATGATCTGCGTCTTCAAACAGATTTCTTCCATTTTTGAATACAGAAAACTGGATGTGCATTCCGGAACCATTTACCTCTGCTCTTGGCTTCGGCATAAAAGTTGCATGAAGGCCATGACGCTTTGCAACAATACGGACTGCCATCTTGAATGTCATGATGCAGTCTGCGATATCACGGATCTCACCATAGCTGAAATCAATCTCATGCTGTGCCGGAGCTGCTTCATGATGGGAGGATTCTACTTCCATTCCCATATCCTCGAGAGTCAGCACCATGTCACGTCTTGCATTCTCGCCAAGATCCAGCGGACTCATATCCAGGTATCCTGCTTTTTCGTGTGTTACGGTTGTCGGATTGCCATTATCGTCTGTGTGGAAAAGAAAAAACTCACACTCCGGATCGATGTAGCAGGTATATCCTTCCTGCTCCGCCTCTTCGGCTACTCTCTCAAGAATATATCTCGGGCTGTTTTTGTATGGTGTACCATCCGGCCAGTAGAGATTGCAGATCATTCTCGCAACTTTTCCCTGCTGCGGACGCCACGGCAGGATAGCAAACGTATCCAGCACCGGACGAAGATAAAGATCAGATCCCTTTTCAGGATCCATCCCTGCGATCTGTTCGCCGTTGATCATACACTGATTCGCTAACGCACGGGGAAGTTCCCGGGTCGTAACAGCGATATTCTTGATCGCACCGAACATATCAGTAAACTGAAGGCGGATGAATTCTACGTCTTCCTCCTCAACCATCTGTAATATTTCTTCTCTGGTATAATTCCCCATGCCATTCTCTCCTTATCTATTGAAAATAAAAACAAAAAAGGCGTACTTTCGGAAGGTTTACCCTCCAAAAGAACGCCTTTGTTCATGCAGGTATTATAGCAACCGGCATGGTCTTTGTCAACGTCTTTTTTCAGAGATTTGTATAACCCATCAGGGATTCATCTACGGCTTTGGCGGCTTCGCGGCCCTCGCGGATCGCCCATACGACCAGAGACTGTCCTCTGTGCATGTCGCCAGCTGTGAAGACTCTCGGTACAGAAGTTGCGTAGGCATCCGGTTTTGTCTCAACGTTTGTTCTTCCATTGATCGCTACGTGAAATGCATCGGTTACGTATTTCTGGCTTCCGAGGAATCCTGCTGCGATCAGGACCAGATCTGCAGGGATCACTTTCTCGCTTCCCTCAACCGGAACCATCATCATCCTTCCGGTCTTTTCGTCTTTTTGTGCTTTGAGGTCTACGATCTTTGCCTTGCACACATTGCCTTTTTTGTCAGCGATAAATTCGGTGACGGTTGTCTGATAGATCCGTGGATCATGTCCGAAGACTGCGATCGCTTCTTCCTGGCCGTAGTCTGTCTTGAGGACTCTCGGCCACTGCGGCCACGGGTTGTTTGCAGCACGCTCAACCGGCGGTTTCGGCATCATCTCAAGCTGTGTCACAGATTTTGCACCAAGACGGACGGAAGTTCCTACGCAGTCATTTCCTGTATCACCACCACCGATGACAAGGACATGTTTGCCTTTTGCCAGTTCATATGGAACTTTTTCGAAGTTGCTGTCGAGAAGTGTCTTTGTGACCATTCCGAGGAAGTCTACTGCGAAATAGATCCCTTTTGCCTCTCTTCCAGGCACTTTGATGTCACGCGGGTTGGAAGCTCCGCAGGCAAGCACGACTCTGTCATACTGTTTCAGCAGGTCTTCTGCCTTGATGTCCTTGCCCACGTTTGTATTGAGGACAAATTTTACTCCTTCTTCTTCCATGAGACGGATTCTTCTGTCTATTACAGATTTCTCCAGTTTCATGTTCGGGATACCGTAGCGGAGAAGTCCGCCCGGGCGGTCGCTTCTTTCATAAACTGTAACACTGTGGCCTCGTCTATTGAGCTGCTGTGCTGCTGCAAGTCCGGATGGACCGCTTCCGATCACGGCGATGGTCTTGCCGGTGCGGACATTCGGTTTCTGCGGCTGGACCCAGCCTTCTTTGTAAGCGGTCTCAATGATCGCTCTTTCGTTTTCCTTTGTGGAAACCGGCTCTCCGTTTAAGTTACAGGTGCAGGCTGCCTCGCAGAGTGCAGGACACACTCTGGAAGTAAACTCCGGAAAACTGTGTGTCTTGGAAAGTCTCAAATATGCCTGTTTCCAGTTTCCTGTATATACCAGATCGTTTGTCTCAGGAACAAGGTTGTGCAGAGGACAGCCGGATGCCATTCCTCCGAGCATCATTCCTGACTGGCAGAAAGGAACGCCGCATGCCATGCAGCGTGCCCCCTGAAGTTTCTGTTTTTCTTTGCTGAGTGGAGTCCGGAACTCATTGAAATTGGCAATCCGGACCTTTGGCGGCAGTACTTTGGCTGTCTCTCTGTTATATTCTAAAAATCCTGTTGGCTTTCCCATGTTTCCTCATCCTCCTTAATGCTTTGCTCCGATGCTTTCGTAAAATGCTTCCATCTGTGCCTGCTCACTTGTCAGTCCTTTTTCTTCCAGTTTGGCGCTGAGTGTAAGCATCTTTTTATATTCGTTCGGAATCAGTTTCTTAAAGTGCGGCAGGTAAGCATCAAAGTCAGCAAGCACTTTTGCACCCAGTTTGGAGCCTGTTGCCGCAACATGGGCTTCGATCAGATCACGAAGTTCTTTCTTATCATATTTGTTCTCTACTTTTTCGATAGAGATCATTGCCTTGTTGATGTTTTTGTAAAGTTTGTTCTCAACATCAAGTACGTAAGCGATACCGCCGCTCATACCTGCTGCGAAGTTCTTTCCGGTGCGTCCGAGGACTACGACACGACCGCCTGTCATATACTCGCATCCGTGCTCGCCGACACCCTCTACAACTGCGTAAGCACCTGAGTTACGGACTGCAAAACGTTCTCCGGCAACACCGTTGATAAATGCATATCCACTGGTAGCACCGTAGAGTGCAACGTTACCGATGATGATGTTTTCTTCCGGTTTGTAAGCTGCTTTTTCCGGAACTTTGACGATCAGTTTACCACCGGAAAGTCCCTTTCCGAAGTAGTCGTTGCTGTCACCGGTAAGGTTCAGTGTAAGACCCTTAGGGATAAAAGCACCGAAACTCTGTCCGCCGGCTCCGTGACAGTTGATCACGATCGTGTCATCCGGAAGTCCCTTTCCGGTCTGTCTGGTGATCTCTGCACCGAGGATCGTACCAAAGGTACGGTCTGTGTTTGTTACGTCTACATCGAGTTCGATATGTTCACCTTTGGCGATCGCTTTGCCGCATTTCTTGAGAAGGACTTTTTCATCCAGAGTTTTTTCCAGTTCGAAGTTGTAAACTGCCTTTGGATCGAAGGTCACTTTCTGTCCGTTTCCAGCATATGGGTTATCGAGGATCGCGCTTAAGTCAACTTTGCCTTTGTGCGGCTCTGCCTGGGAAGCTTCCACAGACTGTCTTAAGAGGTCTGTACGTCCTACCATCTCATCGACAGTGTGAACACCAAGGCGTGCCATATATTCTCTCAACTCCTGAGCGATAAATCTCATGAAGTTTTCTACGTATTCCGGTTTTCCACGGAAACGTTTACGAAGTTCCGGGTTCTGTGTTGCCACACCGACCGGGCAGGTATCCAGGTTGCAGACACGCATCATGACGCATCCCATGGTTACAAGCGGAGCTGTCGCAAAACCAAATTCCTCTGCACCGAGAAGTGCTGCAATGGCAACGTCACGGCCGCTCATCAGTTTACCGTCTGTCTCGATGCGAACACGGTTACGGAGCCCGTTCATGATCAGGGTCTGGTGTGTCTCGGCAAGACCAAGTTCCCACGGAAGTCCTGCATTGTGGATGGAACTTCTCGGTGCTGCACCGGTACCTCCATCGTATCCTGAGATCAGGACTGTCTGTGCTCCGGCTTTTGCAACACCGGCTGCGACTGTACCTACACCGGCCTCAGAAACAAGTTTTACAGAGATATCTGCATAAACGTTTGAGTTCTTAAGGTCATAGATCAGTTGTGCCAGGTCCTCGATAGAGTAGATATCGTGGTGCGGCGGCGGGGAGATCAGGCTTACGCCAGGTGTGGAATGACGGGTCTTTGCAATCCACGGATAAACTTTCTTTGCCGGAAGATGTCCGCCTTCACCTGGTTTTGCACCCTGTGCCATCTTGATCTGGATCTCTCTTGCGGATACCAGATAGCTGCTGGTAACACCGAAACGTCCGCTGGCAACCTGTTTGATCGCAGAACAGCGGTCATTTTCACTTCCTGCGGAAGCGATACGCTCATCACTCTCTCCACCTTCACCTGTGTTGGATTTTCCATGGAGATGGTTCATGGCGATCGCAAGTGTCTCATGTGCTTCCTGGGAAATAGATCCGTAGGACATCGCACCTGTCTTGAAACGTTTTACGATCTCATCTACGCTTTCTACTTCGTCGATCGGGATCGCTTTTTCCGGATAATTGAATTCCAGAAGTCCACGAAGGGCTCCATGGCTTTCCTGGTCTACGACTTTTGTATATTCTTTGAACAGTGCATAGCTTCCTGTTCTTGTAGATTCCTGAAGGAGATGGATCGTCTGCGGATTGTAGCGGTGTTCCTCTCCCTGGCTTCTCATCTTGTGTGCACCGACACTGTCAAGTGTCAAGTCTGTGTTCAGTCCCAGCGGATCAAAGGCTTCAGAGTGAAGTCTGTCTACGTTCTCCTCGATATCTTCCAGTGTGATTCCGCCTACACGGCTTACAGTTCCTGTAAAGTATTTATCGATAACATCCTTAGAGATACCGATTGCCTCAAAGATCTGAGATCCCTGATAAGACTGGATCGTAGAAATACCCATCTTGGATGCGATCTTGACGATGCCACTTAAGACTGCGTGGTTATAATCCTCAACTGCTGCATAATAATCTTTATCCAGCATATGGGTATCGATCAGCTCGCGGATCGTTTCCAGTGCGAGATATGGGTTGACTGCACTTGCACCATAACCGAGAAGAGTTGCGAAATGATGGACTTCTCTCGGCTCGCCGGATTCTACGATCAGACCCAGGGAAGTACTCTTCTTGGTTTTTACGAGATGCTGATGTACTGCGGATACCGCCAGAAGAGACGGGATCGGCATATGGTTTTCATCTACTCCACGGTCAGAAAGTACGAGGATGTTTGCGCCGTCACGGAATGCCTTGTCAACCTCCACGAAGAGACGGTCGATCGCTCTCTCCAGTTTCGTACTCTTATAATAGAGAGTAGATACAACAGCAACTTTGAATCCATCTGCCTTCATGTTTTTGATCTTGAGCATGTCTGTATTTGTGAGGATCGGATGAAGGATCTTGAGTACATGGCAGTTTTCCGGCTGCTGTACCAGAAGGTTTCCGTCCTTACCTACATAAACGCTTGTGGAGGTAACGATCTCTTCACGGATCGCATCGATCGGCGGGTTTGTTACCTGTGCAAAAAGCTGTTTGAAATAGTCGAATAAAGGTCTGTGCTCATTGGAGAGGACAGCAAGCGGGGTATCTACACCCATGGCTCCGATACTCTCTGCTCCGTTTAATGCCATGTTGCGGATAGAGGTACGGTACTGTTCGTAAGTATATCCGAACGCTTTCTGAAGGCGTGCACGGTGTTCCGGTGTGTACTCTTCCATACGGATATTCGGGATCTTGATGTCTTTAAGCTGTACGAGATTACTGTTCAGCCATTCGCCGTACGGCTGCATTTTTGCGTATTTTTCTTTCAGTTCATCATCGTCGAGGACTTTTCCCTGAACAGTATCTACCAGGAGCATTTTGCCCGGATGGAGACGTTCTTTGAGAACAATCTTCTCTTCCGGAACCGGCATGACACCGACCTCAGAAGAAAGGATCATATAGCCGTCGGAAGTAATATAATATCTGGATGGACGAAGACCATTACGGTCAAGGACTGCACCCATCACATCACCATCGGAGAACAGGATGGAAGCCGGTCCGTCCCACGGCTCCATCATGGTTGCATAATACTGATAGAAATCTCTCTTCTCCTGGGAGATCGTGTCGTTGTATGCCCATGGCTCCGGGATCGTGATCATGACTGCAAGCGGAAGTTCCATACCACTCATTACAAGGAATTCCAGTGTATTGTCAAGCATTGCAGAGTCGGAACCGTTGCGGTTTACGACCGGAAGGACTTTGTGAAGCTGGCCTTTGAGGTATGGAGATTCCATATTTTCTTCTCTGGCGAGCATCTTGTCGGCATTTCCACGGATGGTGTTAATCTCTCCGTTGTGTACGATGAAACGGTTCGGATGTGCTCTCTCCCAGCTTGGGTTTGTGTTGGTACTGAATCTGGAATGTACCATTGCGATCGCGGATTCATACTCCGAATTCTGCAGGTCTGCAAAGAAAGTACGAAGCTGTCCGACCAGGAACATACCTTTGTAAACGATCGTTCTGCTGCTCATAGAAACAACATAAGTGTTGTCATTACTCTGTTCAAACTCACGACGTGCGATGTAGAGCATACGATCGAATGGGAGACCCTTTTCGACATCCTGTGGTTTTTTGATGAATGCCTGCATGATGCATGGCATGCACTCTCTTGCCTTGTGTCCGAGGACCTCCGGGATCACAGGAACGTTTCTCCATCCGAGAAGCTCCAGTCCTTCTTTTTCCACGATGATCTCGAACATTTTTTTTGCCTGGGCGCGTTTGATCTCGTGCTGCGGGAAGAAGAACTGTGCGATACCATATTCTCTTTCCTCACCGATATCAAAGCCCTCTTTCTTACAGGCTTTTTTGAAAAATTTATGGGAGATCTGCAGAAGGATACCAACACCGTCACCGGTTTTTCCCTCTGCATCCTTACCTGCACGATGCTCCAGATGTTCTACGATCCTGAGAGCATTCGCAACAGTTTCATGTGTTTTCTTTCCTTTGATGTTGACAACTGCGCCGATACCACAGTTGTCATGCTCAAATTCCTGGCGATACAGGCCCTGTTCTTCTCTCGTTACTTCCTGCATAATCTTCGTCCTCTCTATCAAAAAAAATTATATTATTCTTTATTTTGCTGTTTCCTGCTTTCTTTCTCCTTTGCGTATGCGTCTGCTGCTTTTACAAAGCCGCGGAATAAAGGATGTGCATGGTTCGGTCTGGATTTGAATTCCGGATGTCCCTGGGTTCCCTCGTAGAACGGATGATCCTTGATCTCGATCATCTCTACGATATGTCCGTCAGGGGAAGTTCCGGCGATCGTCATGCCTTTCGCAGCAAGCTCTTCACGGAATGCGTTGTTGACTTCATAACGATGTCTGTGACGTTCCTGGATCTCTTTCTTTCCAAAAAGTTCCAGTGCTTTGGAGTTATCTGCAAGTACACATGGATAGCTTCCAAGTCTTAAAGTTCCTCCAAGGTCTTCTACGCTCTCCTGATCCGGCATCAGTGCGATCACCGGATGTTTGGTAGCTGGGTTCAGCTCGATGCTGTTTGCATCTTCGTATCCTAATACGTGGCGGGCGAATTCTACGATCGCCATCTGCATTCCAAGGCAGATCCCAAGGTACGGGATCTTGTGGACACGGGCATACTGTGCTGCCAGGATCATTCCCTCTGTACCTCTGTTTCCAAATCCTCCCGGAACAAGGATACCGTCTACATTATGAAGTGTCTGGTCGAGATTCTTCTCATTTAATTCTTCAGAATCCACCCAGGTCAGTTCTACTTTGGCTCTGCAGGAAATCCCGCCGTGTTTCAGAGCTTCCACAACACTTAAGTAGGCATCATGGAGCTGTGTATATTTTCCTACCATTGCAATGTTTACTGTGCTCTCCGGATTTCTCAGATCGTTGACCATCTCTGTCCACTCGGTAAGATCCGGTTTGCGGTTCTCAAGTCTCAAGGATTCCAGAACTACATCGGCAAGTTTTTCTCTTTCCATTGCAAGAGGAGCTTCATATAAATATTCTACATCAAGGTTCTGTAATACATGGCTGACCGGTACGTTACAAAACAGTGCGATCTTGCCTTTGATCTCATCTGTCAGCGGATGTTCGCTTCTGCATACCAGAACGTCCGGCTGGATTCCCATTCCCTGAAGTTCCTTGACACTTGCCTGGGTCGGTTTGGTCTTCATTTCCTCAGAAGCTTTGAGGTATGGGATCAGGGTTACATGAATGAGGATTGCATTGTCATGTCCCACATCATGCTGGAACTGACGGATGGATTCCAGGAACGGCTGGCTCTCGATGTCACCAACGGTTCCTCCGACCTCGATGATCGCGATTCTCTCTTCTTCCGGTGATTTGGCGCGGTAAAAACGGCTCTTGATCTCATTTGTAATATGAGGAATGACCTGTACTGTCCCTCCTCCAAAATCTCCGTGACGCTCTTTCTGCAGGACTGACCAGTAGATCTTACCGGTTGTCACGTTGGAATTTTTATCAAGGCTTTCATCGATAAATCTCTCATAATGACCAAGATCCAGGTCTGTCTCTGTACCGTCATCAGTAACAAAGACCTCTCCATGCTGGATCGGGTTCATGGTTCCCGGATCGATATTGATATAAGGATCAAATTTCTGCATGGTCACCTGATAACCTCTTGCCTTGAGAAGCCTTCCCAGGGACGCTGCCGTGATCCCTTTACCCAGTCCGGATACAACACCGCCTGTAACAAAAACATATTTAACTGACATTGTGATTTCCTCCTCCATCTGTGTTACACATATTTGTCTGATAAAAGAAAAAGCGCCAGAAGCGGATGAAGGGGCTGGTTTACCCTTATCTGCCTCTGACGCCTTTGTCAGACACGACTCTTAAATATGTGCATTACTATACCGTATTTTGGACACTTTGTAAATATGTAATTTTTATATAAATCGCATTTTTTTATCTTTTTTTCCTGCACATTCTGCCAAAATCAGTGACAGTTTAACAGCCGCAGTCGATCTTCTTATTCAGTTCTGCCTCAACATCCAGCGGATAATTTCCGTCAAAACATGCCTTGCAGAGAGGAAGTCCTCCTGCCATTCCCTCCAGGAACTCACTCTGCATGTATCCAAGGGAATCTGCACCGATCATCTTGCGGATCTCTTCGGTGCTGTGATTGGAAGCGATCAGCTGGTCATTGGACGGTACGTCTGTTCCGAAATAACATGGATGTAAGAACGGCGGAGAACTGATACGTACATGCACTTCCAGTGCCCCGGCTTTCTTGAGCATACGGATCAGGTTCGCGATCGTGGTTCCTCTTACGATAGAGTCATCGACCAGAACGATCCTCTTACCCTTAACTGCTGATTCCAGCACGCTCAGTTTGAGGTGAACGCTGGATTCACGCTCTTCCTGGGTCGGTTTAATGAAGGTTCGTCCAATATAACTGTTCTTATAAAAAGCAAATCCAAATGGAATGCCGGATTCTTCGGAATATCCCTTGGCTGCCGGAATGCCGGACTCCGGTACACCAGCCACAAGATCTGCTTCTACAGGATAAGATTTTGCAAGAGATTTACCGCCGCGGATACGTGCATCGTAGATCTTGACGCCATCCATCTCGCTGTCCAGTCTTGCAAAATAAATATATTCAAATACACAGTGTGCATGTTTACCGCCGGCGAGTTCTTTGTTGGATTCGATGCCTTTCTTTGAGATGGTGACCATCTCTCCTGGTTCGATATCTCTTACGAACTCTGCGCCGACAGAGGTCAGTGCACAGCTTTCGGATGCGAGGACATAGGTATTATCCCTCTTGCCAAGGCAGAGCGGTTTCAGTCCGAGCGGATCACGGATACCGATCAGTTTACGCGGGCTCATGACCACAAGTGCATAAGCACCTTTGAGTTTGTGCGCGGTCTTGAGAACGGCATCCTCTACTGTCCTGGTGTGTACACGCTCTCTCGCTATATGGAACGCAATGACTTCTGAGTCCGTAGTCGTATGGAAGATCGCTCCATTCTGGATCAGTTCCCATTTCAGTTCTGGTGTGTTGATCAGGTTTCCATTGTGTGCAAGTGCAAGTGTTCCCTTAATATAGGACAGGACAAGCGGCTGTGCATTCTCTGCTACCGATGCTCCTGTCGTTGAATAACGTACATGACCGATGCCAAGATCTCCTTCCATATTGCGGATAGTATTCTCACGAAGGACTTCACTTACAAGTCCGAGATCCTTATGAAACTGGATGTTTCCTCTTTCGCCCTCTGTGCGGGAAACTGCAAGTCCGCAGGACTCCTGTCCACGGTGCTGCAAAGATGTAAGACCATAATAAATAGAGGGAACCACATTCCCTCCATCCAGATCGTACATACCAAATACGCCGCAGGCTTCCTTTAATTCTGCCATCAGAATTTCCTCCCATTCTTTTCAAATGCTTTCTGAAGTGCTTTTCACAGTGAAATTATAATAGAAGAAAGTGATTTGTCAACCCTTGTCCCCTCAAAAAAGCATACAAATAAATTCATCCGTCCAAACAAAAAATTTGAAAATTTTTTCGAAAAAGTTGTTGACATCCAGATTTTTTTGTGTATACTACAACACATAAGCAACGGCGCTTTGGAAAACAAAATCCAAGGCGCCTTTTTTGTTTATCTGAGAGTTTTTATTTAATTACGAAATTAAGATTAATGGAGCATTGAAAGGAGATTTTATTATGGCACAGAGCATTCCTGAAATCTACGGCAGTCTTGTTTTTAACGACAAGATCATGCGTGAGAAATTACCGAAAGACATGTACAAGGCACTGAAAAAAACGATCGAGAATGGTACACACCTGGAACTTGATGTTGCCAACTCCGTTGCAGTTGCCATGAAAGAATGGGCTCTCGAACATGGAGCTACCCATTACACTCACTGGTTCCAGCCAATGACAAACTTCACCGCAGAAAAACATGACAGCTTCATCTCCCCGACAGGCGACGGACAGGTGATCATGGAATTCTCCGGTAAAGAACTTGTAAAAGGCGAGCCGGATGCATCCAGTTTCCCGTCAGGCGGTCTTCGTGCTACATTTGAAGCAAGAGGATATACCGCATGGGACCCTACATCACCGGCATTCATCAAAGACCGTACCCTTTATATCCCGACTGCATTCTGCTCCTACAGCGGAGAGGCACTGGATAAGAAAACACCTCTTCTTCGTTCCATGGATACCCTGAACAAAGAGGCTGTCAAGATCCTCCGCCTTCTCGGAAATACAGAAGTAAAACATATCGATACCACCGTTGGTCCGGAACAGGAATACTTCCTGGTAGACAAAGACCTCTATAATAAGAGAAAAGACCTGATCTTCTGCGGACGTACCCTGATCGGTGCTCCGGCTCCAAAAGGACAGGAAATGGAAGACCACTACTTCGGAACCCTGAAACCTCGTGTATCTGCTTACATGCATGACCTGGACGAAGAGCTCTGGAAACTTGGAATTCCGGCTAAAACAAAACATAACGAAGTTGCTCCTGCACAGCACGAGCTGGCTCCTGTATTCGATACCACAAACGTAGCAGTTGACCACAACCAGCTGACAATGGAGATCATGAAAAAAGTAGCTGCCAAACACAACATGGTATGCCTGCTCCATGAGAAGCCATTCGAAGGAATCAACGGAAGTGGTAAACACAACAACTGGTCCATGAGCACAGACACAGGTGTCAACCTTCTTGATCCTGGCAAAACACCTGCAGAAAATACACAGTTCCTGGTATTCCTTGTAGCAGTCATCAAAGCAGTGGATGATTACGCAGATCTTCTCCGTATCTCTGTTGCAAGCGCAGGAAACGATCACCGTCTTGGTGCAAACGAAGCTCCGCCGGCAGTTGTATCTATCTTCCTTGGCGATGAGCTGACAGAAGTACTCAAAGCGATCGAAAACGACGAATTCTTCGTTGGACACGGTGCTGTTCAGATGGATATCGGAGCAAAAGTACTTCCGCACTTCGTAAAAGACAACACAGACAGAAACCGTACTTCACCGTTCGCATTCACAGGAAACAAATTCGAGTTCCGTATGCTTGGATCTTCTTCTTCCGTAGCAAACCCGAACATCATCCTCAACACTGCTGTTGCTGAAGTATTAAGCCAGTTCTATGGGGAACTCAAAGATGTTCCGGCTGACGGAATGGAATCCGCTGTTCATGAATTACTCAAAAAGACCATCAAAGAACACAAACGTATCATCTTCAACGGAAACGGTTATACAGATGAATGGATCGAAGAAGCAGAAAAACGCGGTCTCTACAACCTGGTATCTACTCCGGATGCACTGCCGCACTTCACCGATGAAAAGAATGAAAAACTTCTTACCAGCCATCACATCTTTACACATGCAGAGCTTCATTCCCGTTATGAGATCAAGCTTGAGAACTATGTAAAGACACTTCATATCGAAGCCGGCACTATGGTTGAGATCATCCAGAAAGATCTTCTTCCGGCAGTTACTACATATATGGAAAAACTGGCTCAGACTGCAGCACTTAAGAAATCAGTCGTTCCGGATATCTCCGTATCCGCAGAAGCTGCACTTCTTACCAGACTGACAGAACTTTCTGAGACCATGGTCAAAGATCTGGAAAGACTCAAAGAGGATACTGCAATGGCAGAATACGAAGTCGACAAAAATCTTCTCAAGAGTGCAAAACTCTATCAGAGTGTTGTACTTACCGATATGGAAAAAGTTCGTGTTTCCGCTGATGCAGCAGAAGCTCTGATCCCGGATTCTATCCTTCCATATCCGACATACGGCAAACTGTTATTCTCCATCTCTGACTGATTCAGAGGACAACAGACAATTTCATACCGGTAAAACCAGGGGATATCTCATGAAACATGAACTACTTCATAATTCATTATCGATTTCCTCATCCATTAATCACACGATACGGTATCCCCTGTTTTACATATACTTGATTCGTAAAGGCGCGAAAATGATGAAATTTCATTCTCGCGCCTTTTCTGAATATTGAAGCCACACTAATCTTGTCAACTTTTTAGGGAAAGAGAGGTAACTTTATGTATTCATCAGTAAACACTATATGGGTGCTTTTTGGCGCCGCGCTTGTCTTCTTTATGCAGGCCGGATTTGCAATGGTAGAAACCGGCTTCACCAGAGCAAAAAACGCTGGTAACATCATCATGAAAAACCTTATGGACTTCTGTATCGGTACTCCTACTTTCTGGATCGTCGGATTCGGGATCATGTTTGGAGCAGGAAACGGATTCTTCGGAAAGATCGGCGGCATTGCCACAGAGGCAAATTATGGTTCCGCAATGCTTCCTGACGGCGTTCCGTTCTGGGCATTTCTGATCTTCCAGACAGTATTCTGTGCAACCTCCGCTACGATCGTATCCGGAGCCATGGCAGAACGTACTAAATTTTCTTCCTATTGTATCTACAGTTTCCTGATCAGCCTGATCGTTTACCCGGTATCCGGACACTGGATCTGGGGCGGCGGATTTATCAGCCAGATGGGCTTCCATGATTTTGCAGGTTCCTGTGCAGTACATATGGTCGGTGGTGTTGCAGCATTTATCGGTGCCATCATCCTTGGACCTCGTATCGGCAAATACGGAAAAGACGGCAAGTCCAAAGCGATTCCTGGACATAACCTTACCATCGGTGCTTTAGGTGTATTCATCCTCTGGTTCTGCTGGTTCGGATTCAACGGTGCATCTACCGTCAGCATGGAAGGCGATGCTATCGTAAGTGCAGGTAAGATCTTCGTAACTACTAACCTTGCAGCAGCTGTTGCAACTGTCACTGTTCTTCTTATCACATGGGTAAGATACAAAAAACCTGATGTTTCCATGTCCCTCAACGGATCTCTTGCAGGTCTGGTAGCGATCACAGCAGGTTGTGATACCGTTTCTCCTACATCTGCAGCTATCATCGGTATCGCTTCTGGTTTTGTTGTAGTATTTGGTATTGAATTTATTGACAAAGTACTCAAAGTCGATGACCCGGTTGGTGCTGTCGGCGTTCACGGATTAAACGGTGCCTTTGGTACTCTTGCTGTTGGTCTTTTCTCCGATGGTACAGGTACGGAATGGAAAGGTCTCCTCGTAGGCGGCGGTTTCCACGGATTTGGTGTACAGTTTATCGGTATGATCATCACCATCGCATGGGTTGCTGTTACTATGACGATCATTTTCCAGGCGATCAAACATACGGTTGGTCTTCGTGTAACTGCTGAAGAAGAGATCGAAGGTCTGGACTCCAAAGAACATGGTCTTACAAGTGCATACGACGGATTCGTTGTACACGACACTATGACTGTTCCAACACCTATGGGTGTTACAAAAGCAGCTCCTTCCGCAAACACTTCCGCAAATGTTGCACCTGCTGAAGTTGCAACCACCATTCCGGAACTTCCGAAGGAAGGCGTACATAAACTGACAAAAATTGTTATCATCACACGACAGAGCAAACTTGAAGAATTCATGCATGCAATGAATGAGATCGGTGTTACCGGTATCACCATCACAAACGTTATGGGATGCGGTGTACAGAAAGGTTCCCGTTCCTACTACCGTGGTGTTGAGATGGATATGAACCTGCTGCCGAAGATCAAGATTGAGATCGTAGTCAGCCT
>NZ_JBBMEI010000070.1:0-16351 GCF_040096655.1 Blautia intestinihominis
CTCCAGCTTACCGGTCAGAAACGTGTCTACTATGAGAAAAACAAAGAACGCGATCTGGCGATCGTGACTCTGCTTCTCGGAACCGGTATCCGAGTTTCGGAATGTGTGGGACTTGATATTGAAGATGTGGATTTTAAGAATAACGGAATAAAGGTCACCCGAAAAGGTGGAAATGAAATGGTTGTATATTTCGGACCGGAGGTAGAAAAAGCTCTGAAACGTTATCTGGAAGTCCGCGAGAATATCATTCCGCTGGAAGGCCATGAACACGCTCTCTTCTACTCTGCCCAGCGCCGCCGTATCGGTGTCCAGGCGATTGAGAATCTTGTCAAGAAATATTCCCAGCAGATCACGACCACCAAAAAGATCACACCTCACAAGCTCCGCAGCACCTACGGTACGGCCTTGTATCAGGAAACAGGTGATATTTACCTTGTTGCAGATGTTCTTGGCCACAAGGACGTAAATACGACCAAGAAACACTATGCAGCGATCGACGATGCCAGAAGACGCCAGGCGGCGAAGGCAGTTAAGCTGCGCGAGGATTAATACCTGCTGCCCGTAATGTCTTGCATTATGTACGTTGTTATATGTGCAAATAAAAAGAACATCTTTATGACAGATCTTCGGGATCCTGAAGTTTTTGTCATAAAGATGTTCTTTTTATAAGACTATCCTGCCAGATGCAGTGCTCCTATCAGAAAGATCCAGCTCAGTCCATAATAGGAAATAACAGCCACAAGGTCGTTGACTGTAGTGATGAGCGGACCGGAAGCAACTGCCGGGTCGATGTGGATCTTTTTGAAGAATAACGGAATGCAGGTTCCTACGGCACTGGAGATCAGCATTGCGAGCAGCAGGGAAGAACCGATGCAGGCAGATACCGCAAAGGCAAAGATAAGGGTTTTGCCTTTAAATAACCAGATATACAATCCGATCAGCACAAAGGACATAAGTCCAAGCACACCGCCGTTGCACAGACCGATACGCATTTCCTTAAAAACAAGTTCCAGTTTCTGTTTGCCGGTGAGGGATTCATCCATCAGTACACGGATCGTTACAGCCAGTGACTGGGTTCCGACATTACCTGCCATATCCAGGATCAGCGACTGGAAACACATGATGATCGGCAGATTGGTCACAACCTTTTCAAAGATTCCGACAACAGAGGAAACGACCATGCCAAGTCCAAGAAGAATGATCAGCCATGGCATTCGTTTCTTCATACTTTCTTTGAGAGGTTCCTTGAGATCCTCCTCAGCAGTCAGACCAGCCAGTTTCGCATAGTCCTCTCCCATCTCATCATCGACGAGATCTACGATGTTTGCAGATGTAATAACACCGATCAGGCGGTTATCGTTATCAAGGACCGGAATGGAATCTTCGGAATAATCCTTGAGGTCTTCCATACAGTCATCGATCAGGGCTGTTCCGTATACATACGGGTAGGAAGTGACGATCAGTTCACTGAGCGGATGATCCTGGCGCGCGATGATCAGATCCTTCAGATCGATCGCACCGTAGAATTCCTGATTGCTGTTTACGACAAAAATGGTAGAGATATTGTCATTCTGAGCTGCCTGGGATACCAGGGCACTCATGGCTTCCTTCACAGAAAGATGATCCTGGATCACGATATAGTTGGTGGTCATCCGGCTTCCGATTTCTTCCTCATCGAAAGAATTGATCATCTCGATATCATGTCTCGCTTCATCATCCAGTAACTCGATCAGAAGTCTTCTTTTTTCTTTGTCAAAATGCTGCAGGATTTCAGCCAATATGTTTGTTTCTGTTCGGGAAAGGATCGCAGCAGCTTTCTTGAGGCTCATTTCTTCGAGATAAGTGACTGCCATCTCCTCATCAGTGTATTCCAGAATATCCGATAAAGTATCAAGATCAAAGATCCGGTAAAGCTTGTTTCGTTCTGCAGAAGAAAGCTCCGGCAAAACATCTGCAATGTCGTTTTCGTGGAAATCCTGCAGACGCTTGGAAAGGACTGCCGGAGATATATTGCTTCTGATCACTTCAAGGATTTCTTTTGTGTAGTCCTGTGTTCTTTTTTCCATCCTGTTTTCCTCCTTTTTCGTGGTTCCCGAAAAAGAGCACACCAAAACAAGGCATGGTCTTTCTCAGAGCATGTCAATTGGTATCATTGTTAAACGGATATTTGAATTCCGTTTCGCTATTTGGTTAGATTGTGTTCAGGGATTTTACAGGATAAAAAAGAGAAAAATAGAATAATATAAATTAAAACAGAATGTGACGTGTCATCTCACAAACTGCTGCTCTCTTTGATCCTGTGTTACTACTTCGCCCGTGAGAATCACAACTCTCCATTCTGTTCACCTACCTTTGTATAATTGAATTTTATTGACGGTCATATTATAACCCGCTCACCAGGGGATGTCAAACGGTTTTATCTTAATATTTATTTAGATTACATAATCATACTTATGGTAACTAAAATGGTGCGCAGAAAAAGAACCCTGCCAGCCAGCAGAGTTCTTCTCATCTCCATATCCTATGTAAAATTTAATGAAACCGTAATTATAATGCAGTCACGATCTTATCCTGGAATGCTTCCGGAACTTCTTCCTTGTCAAGAGACATGCTGATGATGAATTTTACATTGAATTTCTCACCAACTGCGATAAGCTGTTCCAGAGTATTGGAAACATCCTGTCCCTCTAATTTAGCGGTTGTCAGGAAACTGTCGAGATATACCTGCTCAAGATCGTGGTCCTGAGAAATGATTCCGCATACGAAACCAACGAATTCATCGGCGTTCTTGATCGGATATACAGAAACATCGATCAGACGAACCTTATTGTTCAGTTCATACATGTGTTTCGTGCTCTTGTCTAAGTAAACAATGCTGCCATTTGCATCCTTAATTGCGCCGTTCACTTTGTCTAACAGTACTTTTGTTTTGCCCTTGCCTTTTTTTCCTACAATCAGTTCAACCATCCTGTTTTCCTCCTTAGACACAATATGATATTAATTTTGAACAAATACGATAATTAATATGTTTGTATTATAGTGTATTTTGCATCAAATTTCAATAGAGAATTGCAAGTTTTTGTGAAATTTTCATTAATATTGTAGTGTGGCACAGAAAAGGATTCAATTTTCCTGTACCAGAGGGATTCCTGAACGGGAATAATCGTAATCAAGATAGTAATTCAGCATTTTCTGTATCCGTGATTCATAGTTTTGAGGAGTCATGAGTCCCTTGTCACCATAAATCCAGTTAATGATGTTTTCGCTGATCGATTCACTGTAATGAGTATCATCTTTGTAATTATCAAGATCGCAGGTAAGCTCAAACAGATCCGTAAAGGAAAAAAGCTTCACATTATCATACTCCATAAGCAGTTCTGCCTGCAGCTTTTCTGCTTCAAAATAACGTTCCAGATTTCCGGAGCATTTAAGCTTATACCACCAGACTGCACTGTATGGCGGCGTATAGAAATAAAACGTAGTTTCCGGATGAGCTTTTACCATATCAAGAACATTCGCCTCTACATTATGACGGACAGTTTTGGCATCATCCTCTGAAAACTTCTTCTGTTTTTCGATTTTTGTTGGAACAGAGTAGGTTTGGAGTACGTAGTCTGTTCCGACGGGATAATCTGCTGCCCAGGAACTGTATTCATCCATGGATGGTGTTTTTTCGCCATGAAGTGTGTATTTGATAACACCAAGCGTATTGTCTATAAAGATATCTTTGTTAAAAAGATACTGGACATCGTTCCATATATTATTATCATACAGATAAGTTGGAACATTGTCATAATTGTAATCGGACTTGTCATCAAAAATCTTATTATAATCCAGACAGCGGAAAATATATTTAATATCAGACTTATTGTCAAATATAGTACGGATTTCTTCATCGATTGCCCAATAGGTATCACCAGTAAGGGTTACCTTGACAGAATGCGTTCCAAACAGGTCATCAAACTGTGAAGTCTTGAAATTCTGCATCATAGAAGTGCCTGTGATTGCAGCATCATAATCAAAATTCTGGATGATACCGTTATTCAGATATCGTTCTTTTCCTCGCTCAAGAGGATATTCCAACTGTTTCAGAGGCTTATGATAGTGAAAAAAAGGATCGATCACTGCTGTCATGCCACCTGCGAGGATCAGGAGTGTGCCCGTTCCCACGAGTACAGTTTTTACAAATTTATTACTGTTCATAGTATTGCTCCCTAAAAGTTAAAGTAGAGAAATTCTGATACACCGGAAAGGGTAAAAATTCCCCAGACCAGACAGAGTACAGTCACTGCCGCCATTTTAGTGGTTGGACGGAAATTCATTTCCTGATTGTTTTTGAAATTAAGACACAGGAACAACATTCCGCCAAGCAGAATCAGGGCATCTGAACCACGGATGGAAGCCATGATTTTATTGAATACGGGGATATGACTGTAAATCAAGTAGAATTCCTTTAACTGAAAAGTCTGTAAAAATGCAGCATGGAGATTGAGGTTCTGGAATTTCAGGATTCTTTTGATAAATGTAAATGCCTGAGAAATAGAATCAGCCCTAAAAAAGATCCATGTTATATTTACAAACAGAAAAGTAAAAGCCCACTGAAGGACTACATGCATGCTCTCCCACTGTTTCCGGAACATTCTGGTAAGTGCATTTCCTATTCCATGCAGAAATCCCCAGAAAATAAAGGTCCAGTTCGCACCATGCCAGAGACCACTGACAAGGAATACAATGATGATATTTATATAAGTCCGGACAGTTCCCCTACGGCTTCCGCCAAGCGGAAAGTACACATAGGTTCGCAGGAATCTGGTCAGTGTCAGATGCCAGCGTTTCCAGAAATCTACGACAGACAGCGCTTTGTATGGTGAATTAAAGTTCATTGGGATATGGATATTAAACATATATCCCAGACCCGTTGCCATATCACAATAACCACTGAAGTCAAAATAAATCTGGAAAGTGTAGGCAAGCATTGTAAGGATCGCATCCATGGATGTAAGTCCACTGCCAAGGTGGCTGTAGCCCCATGAAACAGATCCGCTTAAGGTGTCGGCGATCACAGCTTTTTTGACAAGACCGGCTGCGAACATATACAAACCGCGCGCTATATTGTCCCAGTTGATCTTCCAGTTGTTTTTGTCCTCAAACTGTGGAAGGACTTCGTTATGCAGAACGATCGGACCCGCGATCAGCTGCGGGAAAAAGGTTACAAATAATGTGTAATCTGTAAAATTGTATTCCTTGGTTTCTCCGCGGTAAGAATCAACCATGTAAGAAACCTGCTGGAAGGTAAAAAAGCTGATACCCAGTGGCAGGACGATATTCTTTAACTGGAAGTCCGTGGAAAAAACTTTATTCAGATTATCTACGAAGAAATCATAGTATTTGAAATAAAATATCAGACCAAGATTGAATATCAGACCAATACCAAGCAGTGCCTTTTTCAGAAGTGCAAGCTGTCCTTTCGATATTGTGCCCTCCCATCTGCGCTGCAAAAGCTGAGACAACAAATAATTGACAACAATACTGCTGCACATGATCCACAGATAACTTGGATTGAAATAGCCATAAAACCAGAAAGACATGAGAATCAATGCAACCTTTGCAAAGACTGGTTTTCCGAGTTTATGCAGTCCATAATAGCTACCAAGTGTCAGTGGAAGAAAAACAAATATAAATATGTAAGAATTAAATAACATGTCGTTTTTGTACTTCCCCCTAAATTAATTTTTTAATTTTGTATCAATTATCAACTATAAGGGAAAGTTTAAGGTTCGTCAAGTTTTTCTTCCATTTTGCAGGCTGTTAGAATAGGTGGCACCTTCTGCGGCAAAGAGGATTGTCTTTATTATAGATGGTCATGATCTCGTTTTTATTTCCGCTTGTATCTGCAAGTGTACCGTTTACGATCATGCTTTTGCTACATCCCATGATAAAGTCATCATAAGAGCAGATAGTAACATGGTCGATCTCTGCCTGTTTACAGGACACCGGAGTATTTGTGATCCCGCTCAGTCCCCATACCTGAGATACTGGAAGTGCTCGCATGATCGGAACGGTTGAAGTCTTCCGGATCTCCTGGCAGATATCAAAACCAGATCCATCCGGAAGGCTGACATCCAGAATAACAAGATCGTATTTATCTTCCGTCCATAACTGCTTCTGCCCATCTCTGGTGCGGGCGATATCAAGAGCATAGCCCTGTTTCTTAATGGCAAAGGATAAGTCATTTAACATACTTAAGTCATCTTCGACCAGTAATATGTGTTTCATGTTGTCTCCTTTGGTTTCTGTGTTATTAAATCCAGTATAGTGCGGGATGAGGCGGGATGCAACTTACATTCTTGTAAGATTGGGATAAGAGGCAAAAAAAGAGTGAAGCTTTTAAAACTCCACTCTTTGTCTGAATGATAGATCATTTTCTGTGCATCTGCAGAATCTCAAGAAGAATTTCATACACAGATTCATTTTTCTCTATGATAAGTGACAGGTTTTCCTTTGTCTGGTTCAGAAGGTGAAAAAGGGTCCGTACGTCGGAACTGCCACTGTTGTTTCGCAAAGATGAACGAAGATATCCTTCTGTGTCGTAATAATAACGTTCATCCAGAACGGTGACGAGACGGTCGGTGACGCGGACCGCGGCGGTGTTCAGGTCTGCAGGTGTGGAGGTCTGGCGGTACTGGTAGCCCTGATGAATGTAGCCGTCAAGCAGGTTTTGCGTTTCGCTTTCATTGTTGGCGCAGACTACTTCGATATGCGGATAGTATCTGGAACTTTTTTTCCTTGGCAGATGAAGCATATTCTGGATGAAGGAGGAAAGTTCGGCATTGGTGCGGATGCGGTTAGTCAGATGGAAGGTCAGGATCTGTGGCAGGCGTTCTATCTTCTGAATAGTGGTCTGGTCCATTTCCTCAGGAGAGATCATATCCTCGGAATCACTGGAAAAGATCACGGGCTGGTGATTAACTGCATTTAAAAGAATGTCAAGTTTTGGAGCGGAAAGCAGATGAGCTTCATCTACTAGGATGGCGCTGTAGGAATCAAAGCTGACTGGTTCCCTTTCATTAGCAAGCTCTTTGTCGGTGAGAAAATCGATCCTCTGCAGGCGTTCATGCAGGATCTCCCAATCCCTGGCAGCTTCTCCGCAGTGGATCATGCAGATTCTCTGACGGACAGACAGTTTCATGGCAATGTCATAGAGCAGCAGGGTCTTGCCTGTCCCTGGAAGTCCGTTGAACCAGTAATAGCCGGTGTGTTCTGTGCGGATCTTTTTGAGGATCTGCCGTTCGATATCACGCTGCTGTGAAGTCAGGAAATATTCTTTCCGAAGAAAACGGGCAGGTTCTGTAAGCGGGGAGATCAGATAAAGTTCTGCCTGAAAAAGATCCTCGATATCTCCCTCATAATCCGGACTTTCCTTCTGGAGAATTGTACATAGATGTTCCCAGTCTGCCTCTATGATATGGTCATGCTTTGTCAGCTTGACAAGCCGGTTCTGGTTGCTGATATAAGTATAAGAATGGAGCGGCTTTCCAAGCACAGACAGATAATATCGGTTCTGCAGAAGCTGTTTGCAGATCGCCTCATCGGATACTACACCACTTTTTAACTCGATATTTACGATCTGGTCTTTTTTGATTTGGAGAAGGTCAAATTCCTTTCCAAGCTTTGGAATCTGGAAAGAATAGAAAAAACGAAGAGAGCAGATCTGAGGAATATGCACTTCCAGATGTTCTGTCAGAGCCTTCATGCTCTCCATCTCCCACTCTCTCATCCGAAGAAAATATCCCCTCCCCGATAACTGACGCTCCAGTCTCTGAAGATTGTCGAGCGTCTGGTTTCTGGTGATGGTATAGATGGAAATAGATTTCATAATGATTTACCTGACCTCTTTTTTGAGGATTTTGTTAAACAATGTAAAAAAGGTTATTGTGGTAACAGCCGCGGCAAGGATATCGCTTACCGGTTCTGCCAGGAAAACAGCGAACACTTTGTTCGAGAAGAAATTCGGCAGCAGGAAGATCAGCGGGATCAGGCTGTCTTTGTTGATTAATGCGCGGAGCGCAAAGGGTTTTGTTTTGTTATATGTACTTATTATACTATAACATTTTGATTTATATAACACACTTTTTTATTTTATAAAAACAACAGCCCAGAGCTCTGTCATTCTGCATAAACTCTCCGGGCTGTCTCTTTTTATACATTCATGTATTATACGGTATTGATGTTCTCCAGAAGGGAACTCATCTCCTGATACAGAAGTTCCTTACTGGAAGCTCCCATTACGATGGATATAAATGGATTGCCATATTCATTCTGACATAACAATGCCAGACAGTTTCCTGCACTGCTGGTGGTTCCCGTCTTACCTCCAAGGATCGTAACGCCCTTTGGTGCTGTTGCTTCTCCTGTAAGGTAATGGTCGGTTGCTGTCAGTACTACACTCGCATCAGAGCCATCGCTGTATTTATAATTTGCAGTATAGCTTCCCATCTGTGTGATCTCTGTAAATTCAGGATACTTGAGTGCTTCTTTGAGCATCAGATAGATGTCATATGGCGTTGTATAATGGTTCTCATCCTGCAGTCCATGTGGATTTGTGAAATGTGTTCCTGTACATCCAAGCTGTGCGGCATAAGCATTCATCATGGAAACAAAATTCTCGGTTGAACCGCCGACATGCGTTGCGATCGCAGATGCGGCATCATTTCCTGAATATACAAGGAGACAGTGCACCAGTTCATCCATCGTTACCTGGTCACCTACCTGGAAACCAACTCGCTGAGAGCCTTCCTCCAGAGTTACATTCTCCTCTGAGATCGTGACTACGTCATCCATGTTTCCATTTGTAAATACCAGGAGTGCTGTCATGATCTTGGTGATACTTGCCGGATAAACTTTGTCATAAGCACCCTTTGCATACATTACCGATTTGTCATTGATATCCAGGAGAAGTCCCTCCTGTCCATCCTCCAGTGTCACAGAATCCAGACTCTGGTCACCGCTTACCACACAGAGATCTGCAGCAAAAGAAGCCGCTCTTGAAGTTGCCTTAAGTGTATTCTGATATTGGAATTCCTGATTGATATCAAATGCCTGTACCTGTCTGCCAAAGGAAAGTCCCTTCTGCAATAAGAAGTACCCTCCTCCACACAATACGACTGCCAGAAGAAGCACCGTTACTATAGTCGGAAGGAAATTTCTTCTGGGACGTTTTTTCCGGCGTGCTTCCGGATTTCTTCTTGCCTGTGTCGGACTGACAGGACGTGCACTTTTGCCTTTGATTTGCTGAGTGTGTGAAGCACTTCCTGTCGGTCTTGCTGACCGGGCTGCTTTTTTTCTGGTGGAAGCAGCGGATGAGGAAGTATTACGAGGTCTTGCTGGTCTCTCCTGCATCTCTTCTCTTCTGCGCTCACGTGGCTGTTCTTTTTTCATAGGTAATCCTCTTTCTGATTTACTGACTTTTTGCGAATTTCCTTATTGTATGCACTGCTCTGCAAGCCTACATTCAGGACAAGCCCCATTCCAAGATAAAGACTGACGAGAGAAGTCAGGCCATAACTTACAAATGGAAGTGGTGTACCTGTATTTGGTGCGATTCCTGTCGCAACACAGATATTCAGAAAACTCTGCAAAGAAACGATACTCGCCATTCCGCAGCATATGATCTTACCCGACAGATCCTTGGCCCGAAGCCCCATCCGGATACATTCTATCGAGATTGCCAGAAGCAGAAGAATAATCGTACAGCAGCCAAGGAAACCATATTCTTCGCCTGCAACTGCAAAAATAAAGTCTGTCTGGTTCTCAGATACAAAGTTTCCTTCATTTACAGAAGCAACTTCATCGTTTCCGGACAGTTTCTTACCAATCAGTTCTCCTGATGCGATCGCTGTCTTGGAGTTATTCTGCTGCTGAATATCATCACTGTACTCATCATTTTCAGGATAAAGGAATGACATAATTCGATTTCTCTGATAGTCCTTGATCAGTTTCTGATCCGGCTGAACAACAATAAAAAGAAAGATGATGATCAACGGGATCAGGATCAGGAATGTTCCGCCTATGACCTTGTAACTAAGTCCTGCAATATAGATCAGGATGCAGAACACAGCCAGCATCATAAGCGTATTCTTAAGGTCCGGCTGCTCATAGATCAAAAGCAGTGGAACAGCCAGCAATAAAACGGATTTCGCCAGTGTTTTCGGCGTATTCAGATCTTCTTCGTGATCCATAAAAAACCTGGCAAAAAACAATATAATGATGATCTTTGACAACTCTGTCGGCTGGAAACGAATAAATCCAAAATCAATCCAGCGCGCTGCACCGTTTGCAGAATCACCAAACAGACGAACGATCAGAAGAAGGGCGATGTTCGCGCCATACATGATCCACTGGAAATTGGATATCCAGGAATAATCAATCAGTGAAAGAATCACCATGAAGATCAGTCCCATGATAACACCGATCATCTGCTTACTCCGCAGGTCATCTCTGGCACTTCCAACCAGAATGATTCCGATCACACTGATCGCAAGAAGAAAGATCACCAGTCTGAAATTGTAAAATCGTAACTTATACTGTTTAATCATTTTGTATCTTATTCCCTTTTCTTATATACCGGAATATCCGCATGAAGAACCGGCGGTTCCTGGCTGATCCGGAATACAACGCCATCTTCATCTATGGATACGTATTTTTTTACTGTGCGGATCATATCATCTTTCAGCAATTTCATCATCTGCGGAGAACAGTCGATCCGCTCTGAAACCAGAAGGAGCTTCATCCGGTTCCTTGCATAATCAGCGGAGCGGTTCCTGAATTGCGAAAATGCTTTCATACAAATCCCCTCCTTCTGCTTATGGATCATTTACGGAAAAAATCTCCAATTCGCTGAAACATTCCTTTTTTTGATCTGAGTTCTGCAAAAGGAACCTCCTCACCAAGAAGCCTCCGGCAGATATTGCGGTATTCCTCCTCTGCCTGAGAATTCCTTCCCGAAAGCGGTTCTCCCTGATTGGCTGCGATCACGATCTGCTCATCATCAAGGATCGTACCGATCAGATCCACGGCAAGGATCTCGATCACATCCTCTACGGACATCATATCTCCACGTGCGATCATATCGGGTCGAAGCCTGTTAATGATCAGATGGATATCCCTGATATCTTCCGCTTCAAGAAGTCCAATGATACGGTCTGCATCACGGATTGCAGATACCTCCGGTGTTGTTACGACAAGTG
The DNA here is from genome assembly GCF_040096655.1 of Blautia intestinihominis. NCBI lineage: Bacteria > Bacillati > Bacillota > Clostridia > Lachnospirales > Lachnospiraceae > Blautia > Blautia intestinihominis. The sequence goes on from NZ_JBBMEI010000070.1 coordinate 11,247, forward strand.
CCTTATCTGCCCCGGCGATCGCATTTCGAAATCCCTGCTCAATGCCGGCCGGACAGTCAAGAAGAACAAAATCAAACTCTTCCCTGAGTTCCTCTGTCAGCTTGATCATCTGCTCCGGTGACACTGCCGACTTGTCCTTCGTCTGCGCAGATGGCAGAAGAAACAGTTCCGGATGTCTCTTGTCCTTGATCAGTGCCTGCTTCAGACGGCAGTTTCCATTAATGACATCCACAAGATTATACACGATACGGTTCTCAAGTCCCAGGATCACATCCAGGTTCCGAAGACCGATATCTGTATCGACAACAACTGTCCGCTTGTCCAGCATTGCCAGACCTGTGCCAATATTGGCAGCTGTCGTTGTCTTGCCCACGCCACCCTTACCGGATGTAATTACTATCACTTCGCCCATGTTTCTGTATCCTCCTCAAAGATATGTTCCAGACTTCTGGTATTTTCTTCTGTGATCTCAGACACAGGGCAGATGCCCTGTGTCTGTTAATCATTTGAAGTATTGCTGGTATCGCTGGAGGCATAGCCCGTCAGAATTGTATCTTCATCTGCCAGATCATAAATGTACTGTAAGATATCATTTGCGGTCAAACAGGCATTTCCTGAACTGTAACCATTTGCAATTCGGACAGCAAGCGCATATTCTGGAGCACCTGTTGATGCTGAAGTCGTATAACCGATAAACAGACCATGGTTCGGATGGTAAATATCCAGCTCGGCAGTACCTGTCTTACCAGAAAGAGTTACTCCAAGTCCATTGAACTGTTCATGTGTTTCAACAACCCTGCGCATACCATCATGAATATCATCCCATACGCTGCTCGGAACATCCGTCATCTGATTTTTGACAGACGGAGCATATTCTGTAAGGATTTTTCCCTGAGAATCTGTAACCTTATCCAGAAGGGAAAGGTCATAAACTGTTCCGGAAGTTGCCAGTGCCGTCGCATATCGTGCAAGCTGACTGGTACTGAACAGATGATTACCCTGTCCAATATAAGACGGAACTGCCTTACTGTCAGAAACATGTGGAGATGCTTCTGAAATCTCAATGCCTGTTTTTTCATCCAGACCAATCTCGGATGCATACTGCTGCAGTTTCGAAAGACTCAATGTTTCCGAAAAATCTCCATCTGCATTCTTTCCTGCAAGGAAACCGATCATATTGAAAAAGTAGTTGCAGGACTGCTCAATCGCACCACGAATCTCAAGAGATCCATGCCCCTGTCGGTTCCAGCAGTAAATTGCCGGTGTTACCAGATCAAATTTACCTGTACACTCATAATAAGTTCCATCATCAATAATGCCCTCCATCATTCCTGTAATCGTAGACAGAAGCTTCAATGTAGAACCAGGTGCTGTTGTCTGCTGCGTTGCCTTGTTAAAGAACGGGCTGGATTGATCCAATGCAAGTTTTGAATAATAGCTGGTATCCATATTATTGCTGAGTTTGTTATTATCATATCCAGGGTAAGAAACGCATGCAAGAACTTTTCCGGTATTTACATCTGTAATGACTGCTGATGCAGAACACGGTGCAAGTGCAAGCTGTGCCGGTTCGATCTCCAGATTGGCAATCTTATTGATCATAAAATCATAAGCAGACATCTGACCGGAGGCAAGGCTTTCATAACTTGAGTCATCCTTGGAAAGAACGCCCTGCTCGTAAAGTACCAGGCAGATATCCTGTCCGGAAATCTGGTCATTCATAAGCATGTACTTGTACAAAAGCTTCGAAAAACCAGTGTCTGTCTTCAGATAATCTGTAATATAATCCGTAAGTGCCTTATAAACTTCATTGGAATCCAGATATTCCCCATCTGGTGAAATAACAGAAATATCGATCCAGTTCTGGCTTGCGGCATAGTTCAGATAATCCTTGAGACTGATACTCTGATCTGTTGTCCATGCCTGGTATGTCGCATCCGAAGTATCTACGGAATCCTTCTTTATGACTCCCAGTGTATCTCTGAGAATGGTATCACAAATATAAGAAAGGTATTCCTGAAATTCCTTCGATTCATCCTTATATGCAGGCGAATTGTCCATTGTCAACCTGTTAGTTATTGTATCAAAAACTTCCTGCTGCTTTTGTTGAAATTTGGCATATAAATTTTTTTCTGTATCGGAAGCATTCTGATTACTGAACTTATCAATATCAATCACACTATTGGATATCAGTGCATTGTATACATCATAGATCGGAACAACGATCCTACTTGCATCCTGTTCAGCTTCATAGTCAAACTCCTTAACTGCCTCGATCTTGTTCAGAAGAATACCGGCAACCCTCTGTTTGAGGATCTGATAAATTGCCGCCTGCCAGTCTGAATCTACAGAGAGATAAACATCATTTCCAGCCTGTGGCTCTATTGTTGTGCCACTGTCAATTTTGAGGACTTTACCAAGGTTATCAACCGTAACCGTCTCCTGTCCATCCGTTCCCTGAAGATCCATTTCCATATACTGTTCAATTCCCGCTTTACCGATGACGGCATCATTAGAGTATTTCGGATCCTGTTTCTTAAGATCTGCAAGTTCATCAGAAGATGCCTTACCAGTATAGCCCAGCAGAGGTCCCATACTCTCATCCTCTACATACTGGCGGCTGGAATCCTCCAGAACATCAATTCCCTGAAGTTCATTCTGATTTTCCTTGATTGCTGCAACGGTGCTCTCGCTGACATTTGTCGCGATCGTAACCGCCATATATTTCTGGAAACTGTTTGTGCTCAGTTCATAGCGCATGATTGCAATATCCAGAACTTCCTGCCTGGTAAGTTCCTGCGGAAGACCGTACTGTTTCAACTCTGCATCTGTATAGGCTTCATCGCCATAAAGGACGATAGAAAATCCCTTGTTACCACTAAGATAATCCATCATGTCAGCAGCACTGGCAGCTGCCTCGTCTTTGGTCAGGTCATCAATGAGCGCATGACCGTAAATATCTGCCTTAAATCGATTCAGGGTAAATCCAGGATCAATATCAAACACATAATTTCCACTGTTATCCAGTTTAATATGAAATGTATTTGAAAGACTGTCTCCATTCTCAGCAAGGATCTGCAAAACCTTATAAGCAGTACCATTTAATGTCAGGTTTTTCTGGCGGGTCGTATCATAACTTCCATTATCCTCAAATGTCAGAGAATATGACAAAATATTGGAAGCAATCAGTTTATTGTTTCTGTCATAAATATTACCTCTGGTACTTTTGAGGACACGTGTCTTGGTGGTCCTTGTCTGGAATTCATCAATATAGTCCTCGCCCTGAATGATCTGCAGCTCATAAAGCTGGCGTATCAGAACAAAAGACAAAAGAATAAACACCAGCAAAAGCACAGAGGTTCGTTTCAGTTGAATTTTTTTGAATATTTTTTTTATTTTAGTACCCAAATAGATTCCCTTTCTTTCCTGGTCGCACTCATGAAGCGATGATTAATATAATAAAAAAACTTATAAACGATCATTGTCAGAAACACTGTATAAAAAATTTCCGGAATAATGATCCTGTACAGATATGTAAAAAGTCCAAGCCTTCCTCTCAGGAAAAACTGAAGTCCATACACTGCCAGATTATAGAACAGATCCATGATTGCAGTGAGAGCCATTGGAACTTTGATATCATCATCATAATAAATACGGAATGCATAACCACTGAAAAATCCCGCATACATATAAATCAGCGCATAAAATCCAAATACAGATCCATAAAACAGGTCTACAAGCAGTCCGCTGAAAAATCCCGTCCACAGGCCACTCTTACGTCCCCGCATCAGCCCCATGGAAACACATAGAATCAACAGAAGATTCGGAGTAATCGAGCCAATGGCGATTTTCTGGAGAAGTGTTGACTGCAAAAGGAAAGACAAAATGATCGTAAAAAACAGAACGATTTTACTTTTCATTATTCTGCTCCCTCCTGGTCGGTATCTGCATCAGAAGAAGTATCCGCTGCTCCACTGTTATCAACTGCATCCTGCTTGTTTACCGTGATAACAAAGACATCCTTAAGATGCTGAAAATCCACCGGTGTTACAATTGTACCGGTCTTTGTCAGATTGTTGGTATCCAGTTCAATCTCGCTGACGTAACCGATAAACAGTCCCTCTACATATTTGTCACTGATATTGGAAGTAACAACTCTCTCGCCTACCGTAACTTTATCATCCTTGTCATAAAGCTGTGAAAAACGAAGTTTCCCCTCATCAATCAGTTCAAGTTCTCCTTCTACCACACAGGTGTCATCTGTGCCTACGGTCATTGCACTTACATTACTGCTGTCATCAATGATCGCACGGACGGTAGCCCAGTTTGGTCCTACTTCTGTAACAATTCCTACAAGCCCCTTACCAGCGATCACATTATTATCCACACGGATACCATCATTACTTCCGCGATTGATCATAAAGGTATCGTACCAGTTTCCAGGGTCCTTGGAAATGATTCTGGCAGCAACCTTAGGATATGAGGAATATTCCTCATCCAGATTGTAAAGTTCCTGAAGTCTGGAAAGTTCTGACTGATTCTGGATCAGGATATTATTCTGTTCTGTAAGTGTATCAACAGCATCCTGCAGTTCCTGGTTCTTATCGATCAGATCCTGCTTATCCTGAAATGTCTGGTTGATCTCACCGATCCAGCTTCCGATCCCATTGATACTTTTTTCAAATGGAACTACGATCATTCCTGCTGCCTCTGCCAGCGGCTCCGATGTAACACCGGAAGCCAGTGTCGATACCACAGCACTTCCACAGAAAAATGTCATGATCACCAGCAGATGTTTACTCTTTAAATGTATACGAAATTGAAATTTCTTTTTCAGGTTTCTCATGTATCATACCCCTAAAAAATTATAATTTACGTTGTTTAACGGGCTGTGCCCATTTCATCAGGTCACGGTCACGGATGATCTTCTCCAGACCGCAGATTGTCGCCTTTTCGTAGAAAGGCGATAAGTTAAAGGAAAATCCTGTATAGCTCGCAAGATAATTATCAATATATGGAATTCGCGTACTTCCTCCGGTGAGATAAATCCCCTCTCTGGCAATGTGGTAGGCAATCTGCGGTGGAATTCGCTCCAGAAACGTCGT
>NZ_JBBMEI010000071.1:0-16307 GCF_040096655.1 Blautia intestinihominis
CCGATCTTAAATACGGGTAAATTCTGCCAGGAATGCGGCAAACCGAGACCATAGGAGGAAGGGGGCAGATGCGATGGCAGATACTTTGAACTACAAGTGCCCCAACTGTTCAGCCGGTCTTACTTTTGACAGCAAGTCACAGAAGATGAAATGTGAGTACTGTGGAAGTACCTATTCTCTGGATGAACTGGATAAGATCGCAGAGCAGGAGGAAGAAGTAAAGGAAGTTAAGGGGGATCACTGGGAAGGATTTGAGCCGGAGCAGTGGCAGTCAGACGAGAAATCCAATATGGCTGTCTGGAGCTGCCCGTCCTGCGGCGCGGAGATCCTTGCAGAAAAGACGACAGGTGCGACTGTGTGTCCTTATTGCGACAATCCAATGATCATGCCGGAGCAGTTTGTGGACAGCTATCGTCCGGATTATATCATTCCGTTTCAGAAATCCAAAAAAGAAGCAGTTGAGGCACTTAAGAAACACTACGAAGGGAAATCACTGCTTCCAAAGGTGTTCAAAGACCAGAACCATCTCGAAGAGATCAAGGCGGTTTATGTCCCGTTCTGGTTATTTGATCTGGATGCGGCAGGGCGTTTCCGCTATGAGGCCACCAGAAACCGTTTCTGGGAAGATTCTGATTACCGGTATACAGAGACGAAATTTTATCATGTTGTGCGCTCAGGCAGCATGAAATTTGAAAAGATCCCTGTTGATGGCTCGAAAGCTATTGACGATACCACGATGGAGGCAATTGAGCCGTATGATTACAAGGATCTGACAGAATTTAACTTTTCCTATCTTTCCGGTTATATGGCAGACAAATACGACCAGGAGCCGGATGCCCTCACAGAACGTGTTTATGAGCGCATGGAGAGGAGTGTGAAGGACAGTTTTGAGAGGACTGTCCATGGATATGCAACGGTAACTCCAAAGCAGGAGAAGGTCACAGTGACCGGGAAAGGCAAGGTCAGATACGCCTTGTTTCCGGTCTGGTTCCTGAATACGAAATGGAATGGCAAAAATTATTCTTTTGCGATGAATGGACAGACGGGACATCTGATCGGGGATCTTCCTATGGCGAAGGATCTGGCAGTCAAATACTGGTTCAAACGTCATATCCCGCTGACCATTGCAGCGACAGCAGTAGTTACGGCTCTGCGTCTTCTGGGGGTGATATAGATGAACAGATCAGGGTGGATATTAAAAGGAACGATGCTGTGTCTTGGACTGGGACTTCTGATGCCGCTTTCTGTGCCGGCATCCTCTGAGAACGATGCGGCAGGCACGGAAGAGATCTCCTGGGTATTTGACGATTATGGACTCCTGGATGAGACAGAGCAGGCACAGCTGGATCAGGAACTGGGGGATATTTATGAGGAGTATGGTTATGATGCCGTACTTCTGATCTCGCCGGATATCGGGGAAGACCAGGATTACCGGAAATATGCGGCAGAATTTATGCAGGAAAATGATATCGGATACGGCGACACTTATGAGGGAATGTGTATTTTCCATCAGCCGGATGCCAGAAATATCACGATCGTCTTCCGCGGGGACACGCAGGATGATTTTCCTTCAAATGTCCAGGAAGAAATGCTCGACAAGTGCAAGAAATATCTCAAGGCAGATGATCCGGTGAGCGGCTATCAGTCGCTGATCACAGACCTTCGGACCGGCCTTGACCGGATCTGCGAGGGTAAGAAAGTACGCCCGATGGATATCAGAGAAGGTTCTTTTGCGGGAACATTTGCAGTCGATCTGCTGCTATGTTTCCTGGCGATGGCGATCCCAACGGGATTTATGACCTGGATGCAGATGCGCAAGATGAAGACAAGAGTGCAACAGGCAAATGCAAATGCCTATACCGCACAGAGCGGACTGGATCTCAGTGAGAAGAGGGATATTTTCCTGTACAGCACAGTCAGCCAGACAGCCAAACCAAAAGACAATGATAATAACAATGATTCCGGCAGCTTTTCCAGTGGCGGAGAGAGCTTTTCCGGATCGAGCAGTGATTATTAAAAAGGACAAAAAAGCAGCGAAATAAAGAAGCTGCTTTTTTTTGCGCTCATAATTATGCAAAAAATAAATTAAATGTTAAAAATATAACAAAAAGAAACAACAAAAATGATAAAATATTGTCAGAATTTTGACAATGTACAGGCAAAAATACAATATATAGGGAAAATGCACAAAAAGATATAGGAGATGTGCAAATTTATTGAAGAAAAGTGCAATTGTATTTTGAAGTGCTTATGTTATAATTGCAACTGGTTAAAAACTTAAACGAGGGGGCGACAGCTTTGAAGAAATTAGTAACATTTTTGGGAATGCTGCTGACGATGCTGCTTGCCTGGCCGACAGGTGTATGGGCTGCCGGCGGGGAAACAACAGCATCGGTGCCGATCTGGCTCTGCATTCCTTTTGCGGGACTTCTGCTCTGCATTGCGATCATGCCGCTTGTCAAAGCAGAGTGGTGGGAAGCACATCAGCCGCATGTGGTAGCTATGTGGATCCTTCTGATGGTGATTCCTTTTGCCGTCGTTTATGGTGTGGGCGATGCCGCTGAGACAGTCCTTGACTGTATCATAAATGACTATCTTACTTTTATTATCCTCCTTTTTGGACTGTTCTGTGTATCCGGTAACATTACCATGGAGGGCGATTTTGCAGGTTCTCCACGAGTTAACGTCTGCCTTCTGGCATTCGGTACACTGTTATCCAGCTGTATCGGAACAACAGGTGCCAGTATGCTGATGGTCCGTCCAGTGATCAAGATGAATTCCTGGAGAAAAAGAAAAAGCCATATCATGGTATTCTTTATCTTCATGGTATCCAACATGGGCGGCTGCCTGACTCCGATCGGAGACCCGCCGCTTTTGATGGGATTCATGCGAGGCGTGCCGTTCTTCTGGAGTCTGCATCTGTTTCCGGTGCTGATCTTTAATATGGTGGTACTGCTGTTTGTGTTCTACCATGTAGATAAACTTGCATATCGCAAAGATATCGCACAGGGACGTAAACCGGACATCAGCAAACCGGGTACGGAGTTCCATATTGACGGACTTCATAATATTATTTTCCTGGTGATGATCGTTGTGGCGGTTATCTTAAGTGGTGTACTTCCGGGACTTTCCGCATTCCAGAATGCAGAAGGTGCAGTAAGAGGAATTCATCTCTTTGGCGAAGTGACACTGACCTTCCCGGCACTGATCGAGATCGTGCTGATCCTTCTTGCGGCGTTCTTATCCTTCAAGACAACGGACAAGAGTGTGCGCAGGAGAAACCATTTTACCTGGGGTGCGATCCAGGAGGTTGCTGTACTGTTTATCGGTATCTTTATTACCATGCAGCCGGCATTGATGCTTCTTAAGGCAGTCGGACCGAACCTTGGTATCACCAAGCCGCTTGAAATGTTCTGGGCGACTGGTGCGCTGTCCAGTTTTCTGGACAATACGCCGACTTACCTTGTATTCCTTACAACAGCAGGAACACTTGGATTTACGAGTGGGATCGCAACAACACTTGGTACTGTGCCAGTGAAACTTTTATCCGCGATTTCCTGTGGTGCGGTATTCATGGGCGCGAACACTTATATCGGAAATGCACCGAACTTTATGGTCAAGTCCATTTCTGACGAGAACGGTGTCAACATGCCGTCCTTCTTCGGATACATCCTGTGGTCACTGGTATTCCTTGTTCCGGTATTTATTCTGGACATGCTTGTGTTCTTTATGTAAGGAGGGGGAAGAATGTCAGATAAAATCAACAAAGAAATTTATACAAAACTTGCAAACCGTATCTACGACCTGGACGGTGAAGTCTACAGAGTCCTTGGTTCTTCTCTTGGACGTACCTTTACCGGAAACCGTGATACAACGATCCGTACCTTAAGCATGATGATGTACACGAAACCGGATGGACATCTGCTCCGAAGCGAACTTGCCCTGATCAGCAACATGGCACGTACCATCAAGGATGAGAGCGAGAGAAGCCGGTTGATGACAGAGTATGATGAGATTCTTAAGGAGATCGAGCAGCTTCCGAATATGTTCGGTTCCACAGATATCATTGATGCTGAACGTGTGGCACTGAACCTTGCAGCGAGAAGGGAAAAAATTTCCGAGAATGACCATCTCGTGATCTGTATCAGCCGTACACAGGGAAGTGCGGGAAATGATATCGGATTCGAACTTGCAGATAATCTTCATATTAACTATTATGATGTGGAGATTTTTGATCAGGTACTGAAACGCCTTGAAGCAGAGAAGGGCGATGTACAGGATAAAGAAAACTTTACCGAATTCAACAAATACGGAAAGAAATCACATGAAAGTTTCCGGACGAAGCTCAAAGAGCTGAACCGTTATCACGGACTGAACAAGCAGGACGCAGTTTTCTTCAATATGAGTGACCTGATCTGCGAACTCGCCCGGACAGAGGACTGTTTGATCATGGGACGCTGTGCAGATGCGATCCTCAAGAATAATCACATCCCGCACATTAGCATTTTTATCAGCGCTCCGCTTCAGGTGCGTACACAGCGTGTCATGGATGTCCGGAATATGGACATGAAACAGGCTGTGCGCTTCCTCAAAAAAATGGACAAGCAGCACCGCAAATACTACGAATTCTACACCGGAGAGAAGTGGGGAAAACCAGAGAACTACGACCTCTGTATCAACAGCGCGAATTACGGTATCAAAGAGACGATCGACGTGATCAAACGACTCCTGAACCAGCAGACACAGTAAACAAAAAACCTGTAATGCTGTCATGAAATGTGGCAGACATTACAGGCTTTTTTTATTTGTTTACATCAATATAGCTGTACAGGGTGTACTTGGAAATGCCGAAATAATTGGCAACTTTATCCCCGGACTTGGTGATGAGGAAAGCACCGGAATCATTGAGAAACTGGATCGCAGTGACCTTGTCCTCTTTATTCATAAGTGCGACCGGTTTGCCAACCAGAGCAACAGATTCCTCGATCAGATGCTCCAGTAGATCGTTGACACTGTGTGTGATCTCCTTTGGCTTTTCTTCCTTGTTGACCGGTGTGATCAGAGAGTGGAGTGCGCTTTCGATCATGGTCAGCTTGGTGATATCATAGTTGATGCCGAATACATAATGAAGGCTTCCGTCATCATCTCTGATATAGGAAGTGCTGCATTTCAGGATCTTGCCATCGGCAGTTTTCATCAGATAACCGGCGTGATCCCTTAATTCTTCTTCCTGCTCAGGTTTCTTTTTCTTGTTGTTGTGACGGATCACATCAAAAACGGCATTGGAAGGTCCATCTCCGATTCCGCGGCCTGTCACATGTCCGTTTTCAATATGGACGATGGAATGTTCCGGATCGTTTGTTTTAAGGTCATGGATCACAATCTCACATTCCGGACCAAACTGAAAAGCCAGATCCCGCGCGATCTGTTTGAGTACAGTAAGTCGTCCCATTGTTCTTCCTCCTCTTTTTAAAATTTTGATGTTATAAATACTATATCACAATTTTTTTTTAATATAAAGTTTTTTTTGCCATACCTAAATATTATTGTATAAAGGAATCAGATAGTGGTTGCTGAGAGGGCAAATTGGTGATATATTTGTTGTAATAAGTAGGTTCTGCTGAAGGATTCGTCAGAAAAAGTGCAGGGGTACATCAGCTTATGAATGACAAAGGAGGGTATACTATGAAATATTTACTCAAAAACGGAACGGTAGTATCCGGAGATAAATCTGAGAAACTCGATGTCCTGGTGGATGGAGAAAAGATCGTAAACGTAGGAAAGGACCTTGAAGCAGGCGATGCAGAAGTGATCGATGTCGAAGGAAAGCTTCTGTTTCCGGGATTTATCGACGGTCATACACATTTTGACCTGGAAGTGGCAGGGACTGTCACAGCAGATGACTTTGAGACAGGAACAAGGGCTGCACTTCTCGGCGGAACGACACTTGTCATTGATTATGCATCACAGGACAAAGGCGGCCATACACTGAAAGAAGGTCTCGATAAATGGCACAAAAAAGCCGATGGTAAATGCTCCTGCGATTATTCTTTCCATATGTCTATCGTAGAATGGAACGATGAGACAGAGGCAGAAGTGCAGGATATGATCGACCATGGAATCACCAGCTTCAAACTTTACATGACTTATCCGGCAATGATCGTAAATGACTGCGATATGTACAAGATTCTCAAGAAACTTGGGGAATGCGGCTGCTTCGCCGGAGTTCACTGTGAAAATGCGGGCGTGATCGATGCCCTGATCTCTGAAGCAAAGAAAGAAGGACGCCTCGGACCGGAAAATCATCCACTCGTAAGACCAGATACCATGGAAGCAGAGGCTGTCCACCGTCTTCTCGTGATCGCCAAAGAAGCCAATGCACCAGTCATGGTCGTTCACCTGACCAACAAGAAAGCTTACGAAGAGGTTATGAACGCAAGGAAAAATGGACAGGAAGTCTATGCAGAGACCTGCCCGCAGTATCTCCTTCTGGAAGACAGCGTATACTCCAAGCCGGACTTTGGAGGTGCTGTTTATGTATGTGCACCGCCGATCCGCAAGAAAGAAGATCAGGACTGCCTGTGGAAAGCTCTGGCAGACGAGGAGATCCAGACGGTGGCAACAGACCAGTGCAGCTTTACTCTGGCACAGAAAGCCCTCGGAAAAGATGACTTCACCAAGATCCCGGGAGGACTTCCGGGTGTACAGACAAGAGGAACTCTTCTCTATACTTATGGAGTTAAGACCGGAAAGATCACCCAGGAACAGATGTGCAAAGTCCTCTGTGAAAACCCGGCCAAACTGTACGGTGTATATCCAAACAAAGGCGCGATCACAGCAGGAAGCGACGCAGATATCGTAGTGCTTGATCCGGCAAAAGAAAGCGTGATCTCCGCAGCGACTCATGCATACAATACAGACAATAACCCGTTCGAGGGCTTCAAACTTGAGTGCGGCATCGACAAAGTTTTCCTCCGCGGAAACCTTGCAGTCGAGGAGGGTAAGCTTGTAAAAGAAAAACTCGGCAAATACATCGCCAGAGGTAAAAAACAGCTTTAAGGGCTGCATACGGGGAGAAAATATTATGAAAAAACTGATCGACAAACTGCATCAGGAGCAGATCCTGTCAGCAGAAGAATTCCGGACACTTCTGACAGACCGTTCAGAAGAAACAGATCTGTATGCACGGGAACTGGCAGACCAGGTGCGGCAGCAGGTCTATGGAAACCAGATCTATGTACGTGGACTGATCGAGTTTACCAACTACTGCAAAAATGACTGCTATTACTGTGGAATCCGCCGGAGCAACCGAAATGCCCAGCGTTACCGCCTGACAGAAGAAGATATCCTTGCCTGCTGCAAAGAAGGCTATGAACTGGGATTCCGTACTTTTGTCCTTCAGGGAGGAGAAGACGGATATTATACAGATGAGAAGCTGACAGCTCTGATCCGTAAGATCAAAGAAGTCTATCCGGACTGTGCCCTGACACTTTCCATCGGGGAGAAATCCGAAGAAAGCTACCGTGCCTACAAAGAAGCCGGTGCAGACCGCTATCTTCTGCGGCATGAGACCGCGCGTGAAGAGCATTACCGCAAACTCCATCCAGAAGAAATGTCCTGCGAAAACCGCAAAAACTGTCTTCGCACCCTCAAAAAACTGGGCTATCAGACAGGTGCAGGCTTTATGGTGGGTTCTCCTTACCAGACCATCGATGATCTGGTAGAGGATTTCCTGTTCCTCAAAGAACTGGATCCGGAGATGGTCGGGATCGGACCGTTCATTTCACATCAGGATACTCCTTTCCATGATGAAAAGAGCGGAACACTTGAAGACACGCTTTTTTATCTGGCACTCCTTCGTCTGATGCTTCCGAATGTGCTCCTTCCGGCAACTACAGCACTGGGAACGATCTGTCCGAAGGGACGTGAACTCGGCGTAAAATCCGGCGCAAATGTCGTGATGCCGAATCTTTCTCCTGTTTCTGTGCGAAAGAAATACATGCTCTATGACGGAAAAATCTGCACCGGAGATGAGGCAGCAGAATGCCGTTTCTGCCTCAGCCGGCGCATGGAACTGATCGGCTGCCAGATCGTGACAGACCGCGGGGATTACAAAAAAGTCTTGCAATAGATACTGTATATGGGGTATAGTGGTCATATGGTTACTGTGAATGAAGTGAACAGTAACATTGTATGCTATAAAGGAGGATTATTTTTAATGAAGAAATCCAGATTACTGATCGTGCTGGCTGGTCTGGCTGTGTTTGCATCCGGATGTGGTTACAGCACAGGAGGAGAAGACTCTACTGTGACTGTGATTGAAGCGACTCCGACTCCGACCGCTACTCCTACACCGGAAGCAACTCCGACTCCGGAAGTTCCAGAGGCAACCCCGACTCCGGCGCAGGAAGTCGCACAGACAGCAAGCGGTGTGAATATCATAAAGCAGAATGCTACCTATTATGTTGTGGAGGGCGTAAATGTCCGCTCTGACTGCAGTACAGAGGCAGAGATGATCACAGGAACAACTGTTGGTCAGGAACTGACAAGTACAGGTGTCAGCGAGGACGGACAGTGGATCGAAGTAACGGTTAATGGTCAGACAGGTTACGTCAATGCACAGTATGTTTCCACAACCGCTCCGGCAGGTGCTGCTGCACAGACTACAGCTCAGTAAAAAGAACGAAATACTTCAAAGAAAAACGCTGAACTTCTTTAAAAGAAATTTTTCTGAAAAGAAGCACAGCGTTTTTTATTTGGCATTTATGATACGAAAGAAAATGACTTACTCCGGATAAACAAGACGATCCGGTTTGATATCGTAGAGAACTTCGCGGAGATATTTATCGGCAAGATATTTTGCCATGCCGAGGTTCATGTCGAGGTAGTTTCCACAGTCTTTGGCAGAAGCTCCCGGGATCTCGCCTTCAAAATCACGGATAAATTCAAACATCTCTGTCATGAGCGGCACGATATCCTTGGATTCGTAATCGCCTGCAAGGAGAAGATAGTTTCCGGTACGGCATCCCATCGGTCCCCAGTAGATGATCTTGCTTCCGAATTCAGCGTGATTGCGGAGAAAAGTAGCTGCGAGATGTTCCATTGCGTGAAGCTCGGCAGTGTTCATGACAGGCTCCTCGTTCGGGGAAGTCATGCGGATATCAAAAGTAGTGATGACCTGATCTCCGAGATAATCCTTGCGGGAAACATAGATTCCCGGCTGGAGTTTGATATGGTCTATGGTAAAGCTGGCTATTTTTTTCATAGGTGTTATTCCTTTCTGTATTTTGATATAAAGTCGTTAATCCTTATTGTAACAGAGCTTTGACATGCTTACAAGTAGTTGGAGAAAAATCCCCGGCATTGACTTTACTTCTTCGTGATGTTAAACTGTTGCACAAGACAAAGTTATGAAAGTAATGTCAGAAGAGGAGGAATTTTATTATGAAATCCAGAGTTTTGGCGGCAGTTTTCGCAGTTGTCCTTACAGCAGGCACCCTTACCGGCTGTGGAAGCACAAAGACAGCTGATACTGCAAAAACAGAAGATACAAAAGAAGAGACTTCTTCAGATAAAGAAGTGACACAGGAACCGGTAAGTGAAGAAGAAGCAGAGGCAGACGGTTTCAGTGACGGTACAGACGGGGAAACGACCTTGGATACCAGCAAGGAACTGACAGGAATCCATCATGCAGGAATTGCTATCAAGGATTACGGAAGCATCGAGGTAGAACTGGATGCAGACACAGCCCCGATCACAGTGACAAACTTCGTGAAGCTTGCACAGGACGGTTTCTATGACGGACTGACTTTCTGGCGTATCATAGACGGTTTTATGATGCAGGGTGGTGACCCGAAGGGCGATGGAACTGGCGGCGCAGATGAGACGATCAAGGGAGAATTCTCCAGTAACGGTGTGAAGAATGATATTTCTCACGTAAGAGGAACCATCTCCATGGCGAGATCTTCAGACCCGGACAGCGCAAGCTCCCAGTTCTTCATCGTACAGTCTGACAGTACCTTCCTGGATGGCGACTATGCAGCATTCGGTCATGTGACAGAGGGAATGGATGTCGTAGACCAGATCTGTAAGGATGCAAAACCTACAGATGACAACGGAACGATCAAGGCAGACGAGCAGCCGGTGATCGAGAGCATCCAGATCAAAGACTGATCGTTTTACAGTTTTATGATCAGAACCGGAATCGGAGGATTGTTCGGGCGGTTATAGTAGTCGCTCCGGATGACAAGATATTTATGCGGGTCGAGGGAGGCAAGCCATGCAAGTACCGCGTCCCGCTCCTCAAATCCGGAATCGCCGCCGCTGTAAATACAAAGTGAGATCAGGCCGCCTTTTCTGAGAAGGGAAAGCCCCTGGGTCAGAGCCTCAATGCTGGTGTCACCTTTTGTCGCTTTGGCGTGATCCCCACCGGGAAGGTAGCCGAGATTGAAGGTGATGCAGCTTATAGAATTTTCCTGGGCATGCGTTTTCATTTGCGTATGGGATTCCAGAAGCAGAGTATAGTTGTCTGGTGCACCTGCGCTGATGAGGTGCTCTTTTGTACTTTTTAATGCCTGTTCCTGAATATCAAAAGCAAGTACTCTGCCCTTTTCGCCGCAGAGCGTACTCAGAAGCAGTGTATCATTTCCGTTTCCCATCGTTGCATCAATACAGAGATCGCCCGGAGAAACCTGTTCTTTTATAAAACGCGCACACCATTGTGTGATCTGATAATTTTTCATAAAAATCTTAGTCCTTTCTTATTCATTACTCCCATTATAATAAAAATCTAACATGAAAACGAGTACAAAAAAAGAAACACAGCAAAAATTCATTGCAATTGTCGCTGGGGCTGTTATAATGTAACAGACATGAAAACTGTGAAAAACTCGTAAAAGGAAGGAAAATCTTATGTTAAAGGGTAAAACCGTTCTTCTGGGAGTGACCGGAAGCATTGCGGCATACAAAATCGCATATCTTGCAAGTGCACTGAAGAAACTTCATGCAGAGGTCCATGTGCTGATGACGAAGAATGCAACCAATTTTATCACACCGATTACATTTGAATCGCTTACCGGAACGAAATGTCTGGTAGATACCTTTGACAGAAATTTTCAGTTCCAGGTAGAACATGTTTCCATTGCAAAGAAGGCAGACGTAGTCATGATCGCACCTGCCAGTGCCAATGTGATCGGCAAACTTGCACATGGGATCGCAGATGATATGCTGACAACAACGATCATGGCATGCAAATGTAAGAAATTCATTTCCCCTGCCATGAATACAAATATGTTTGAAAATCCGATCCTGCAGGATAATCTTAAGACGCTTGAGCATTATGGATACGAAGTGATCCAGCCAGCGAGCGGCTACCTTGCCTGCGGGGACACCGGAGCCGGTAAGATGCCGGAGCCGGAAACACTGCTTTCTTACATCTTGAGGGAGATCGCAGCGGAGAAGGATCTTGAGGGAAAGAAGGTTCTGGTCACAGCCGGACCTACCCAGGAATCCATTGATCCGGTGCGCTACATCACCAACCATTCTTCCGGCAAGATGGGCTATGCACTGGCAAAAGCAGCTATGCTCCGTGGCGCAGATGTCACTCTGGTCAGCGGACCATGCAGCATCACGCCGCCGCCTTTTGTAAAGGTGGTACCGGTCGTGACCGCGAAGGATATGTTTGATGCGGTGACTTTCGTAAGTGCAGAGCAGGACATCATCATCAAGGCAGCAGCCGTGGCAGACTACCGCCCGAAGCAGGTTTTTGATGAGAAGGTCAAGAAGCAGGACAAAGAAATGAGTATTGAACTGAAAAAAACGGACGATATTCTCAAATACCTGGGAGAACATCGTACTCCGCAGCAGTTCCTCTGTGGATTTTCCATGGAGACTCAGAACATGATCGGTAATTCCAGGGCGAAGCTTGGTAAGAAACATCTGGATATGGTGGCAGCGAACAACCTCAAGGTTGCAGGCGCCGGTTTCCAGGGTGATACCAATGTGCTGACCCTGATTACACAGGATGAGGACGTATCACTCCAGCTTATGAGCAAGGAGGATGCAGCCAACGTCATTCTGGATAAGATCCTTTCTATCATGAAAGAAAGGGAACAGTAACCCGTTCACCAGGAGGCGGGTAAATAAAATTACATACCCGCAGTTCCGCACCGTATTGTATCCCCATGGAGGGAACGATAACAAGGAGGAAAAACATGAAAAGTAACAAATTTACCACATCACAGCTCACCATTCTTGGTCTGATGTCAGGAATCCTTTTTCTGATGGCGTACACACCACTTGGATATCTGAACATAGGACCTCTGGCAGTCACCTTTAATGTCATTCCGGTCGCAATCTGCGCGGTCGTTCTCGGACCGACAGGCGGAGCCGTAGCCGGAGCCGTTTTTGGACTGACCAGTTTCTTACAGGCAATGGGAATCGGCGGTACCAGCGCACTGGGAGCAGCACTGTTTCAGATCAATCCATTCTTGAGTGCAGTTCAGTGTTTTGTACCTCGTATTCTTGATGGATTACTTATCGGTTTCATCTACAGAGGAATGAGAAAGAAAACAAATGTATATGCATCCTGTGCAGTAACCGGATTCTTTTCCGCATTCCTGAATACTCTGTTCTTTATGACCGCACTGGTTGTAATGTTCGGAAACACAGAAGTGATCCAGAATCTTATGGGTGGAAGAAATGTGATCATTGGATGTTGTATGATGGTAGGTGTTAATGCAATCAGTGAGATGGTTTCTTCAACAATCATCACAGCAGCTGTAGGAACCGCACTTTCCAAGGCTCATCTGATTCCGGCATCTCAGATTGCAAAACCTGACACTGCCGCATAAAAAGCATATAGACAGGAATGAGAATATATGATTTTAGCCATTGATATCGGAAACACCAACATTGTAGTTGGCTGTATCGAAGAAGAGAAGATTTACTTTATAGAGAGGATTTCCACGAACCACACCAAGACAGAACTGGAGTATGCGATCGACCTCAAGACGATCCTTGACATCCATCACATCAAACGTTCTGAGATCGAGGGTGCGATCATTTCTTCCGTAGTTCCGCAGATCACCAATGCAGCGAAGCTTGCGGTCGAGAAGATCCTCAAAAAAGAACCGATGGTCCTGGGACCAGGAGTCAAGACAGGACTGAATATTGTTCTGGATAATCCGGGAGAGATGGGAGCAGACCGTGTGGCAGACGCAGTTGCGGCGCTGGCACAGTATCCGGTACCGCTGGTCATCGTGGATATGGGAACAGCGACTACGATTTCTGTTCTGGATGATAAGAAACGCTATATCGGCGGAATGATCCTTCCGGGTGTACGGATCTCTCTGGATGCGCTGACTTCCAGAGCATCACAGCTGAGCGGGATCAGTATTGAAGAGCCGAAACGGCTCATTGGAAGAAATACGGTAGACTGCATGAAGAGCGGGATCCTTTATGGAAACGCAGCTGCGGTGGACGGTATCGTGGACAGGATCGAAGAAGAACTTGGACAGAAAGTCACCGTGATCGCAACCGGTGGAATGTCCAAAAAGATTATTCCTCACTGCAAAAGAGAGATGATCTGGGACGGAGACCTGCTTCTCAAGGGACTTCAGATCATTTACGACAAGAACAAATAATAAAAATCAGTAACTATAAAATCACTTCTTTTGACTGTGTGAAACAGCAGAGGAAGTGATTTTTTTGTTGCGAAAAAATTTTTCAGAATGCCTGTGCCATGTCTTTTGGGACGGGGGCAGTGAAGCAGAGGTCTTTGCCGGTCAGCGGATGCCGGAAATTAAGCTGGAAAGAATGCAGAGGCTGTCTTTTGAAATGGTCATAGACCGGATGGTAGAGATAATCTGCCGGGAGTGGATGTCCGATGTATCCCATATGCACCCGGATCTGGTGGGTGCGTCCTGTTTCCAGATGGATCTCCAGGAGGGAATGATCATTTCGGACGGCAAGTCGTTCATAATGTGTGACAGCGGATTCTCCATGTTCCGGATCGACCTGCCGCTGGATCACGGAATCGGAAACACGTCCGATTGGGGCAGAGACTGTCCCGGATGGAGGGGTGACACCGCAGACAACTGCCAGATAGGTGCGGCGGATCTCACGGTTTCGCATCTGTGCGGAAAGGATCGCGGCGCTGAGCGCGTTTTTTGCAAGGATCAGTGCACCGGAGGTATCACGGTCCAGCCGGTTGATGCAGCGGAACGGGCAGAGTTCGTTTTTTTGCTGGAAATAGAATGCTGCAGCATTGGCGAGGGTGTTTGTATAATTTCCGATCGAAGGATGCACAGGCATATCAGCCGGTTTATTTAAGACAAGGATGTCTTCATCTTCATAAAGAATATCAAGGGGCAGGGGAGCAGGAACGATCCCTTCCATGCTGCCTGTTTCCATGACGCGCACCCGGAAATGGTCTCCTTCTTTGAGAATGCTTCGTCCCCCGGCGCGCATTCCGTTTACGAGAAGTGCTTCTTTATCCGGCTTCATGGAAGTCAGGATGTGCCGGGAAAACCCTTTTGACCGCAGGAATTCAAGTACCTGCATGCCGTCCTCCTGCGGGGTGATGGTATATGTTAAAATTCTGTCCATATGGTTAGTTTCTCCAGTTTGTTTTTTTATCTGGCATCAGTATAGGGCAACAGGAAAAAAAATTCCACAGATTTTGCAAAAATAAATGGAAAACAGAATCGCAATCTGGTATAAAATAAGGTAAATAGCGGTTACAGGGGATTTATGGTCCACCGCTATAATAAAAAGGAAGATTTTTACATAAGCTGAAATACATAAGGCCGGGGGAATGAGACAATGAGTGAAGAAAAAAAGATCAGCAAAAAGACACTGAAGATCATCTTGGGAGTATGCGTTGGTGCAGTAGTGGCACTGGTAGTGGGATTTTTTGCCTATATCCATGTGGCAGATACGAATACACTGGGGCGCAAGATCACGATCTATGGACTGGATGTGTCGAAACTGGGTGTGGAGGATGCAAAGCAGAAGATCCTGACTACATTCCAGGATAAGAAGATCGTTTTTAAGGAAAACGGAGCGGATGTCTACAGTCTGACTCTGAAAGATCTGGGTTACAGCCTGGATGAAAATGACCTTACGACGCAGCTTACAGAACTTCAGAAGAAGAGAGAGGCAAACCGCAAGATCTTTGCAGAACAGGAGAATGTAAATATCTCTTACAAAGTCAACAAGGATGCCGAGCAGGAAAAGAGTGCACTGACAGTAGACCATTTTGGTGACAGGGAACGTACCTCTTCTACAAATGCATCGATCCAGTATGATGACGCAAAGAAAGAATTTACGATTACCAGTGAGGTACAGGGCGATGAGATTGATGAAAGCCGTCTGATGAGCTTTGTGGATCAGACACTGGATGCGGATTTTACTTCTGCACTTCTTGATGCAGAAGCAGATATTACGATGGGTACAGAATGTTATCAGCTCCCGGATGTTTCCGCAGATGAGAAGATGCAGAACAAGCTGACCAGCCTGAATGACCAGCTTGACAAATACAGAAGTACAACAGTTACCTATACATTTGGAGAGAGTACAGAAGTCCTGGATTCCCAGACCATTGATTCCTGGATCACGATCGACGGAGAAAATATCGGAATTGACCAGGAAGCAGCGAAGGCATATATCCAGAATCTTGCGAATACCTATAATACGATCTATGTACCGAGAACTTTCCATACTTCCTATGGAAATGATGTGACGATCTCAGGAAATGAATACGGCTTCCAGATCGACCAGGACGGAGAACTTGCACAGCTTCTCGAGGACTTAAAGAGCGGCACCGCAGTTTCCAGAGATCCGGTATACAGCATTCAGGGAATGCAGCGCAACGGGACCGACGACCTGGCGGGCAGCTACATAGAAGTCAGCCTGGATAACCAGCATCTGTGGCTTTACAAAGACGGTGCGCTTGTGACAGAAACCGACATCGTAAGCGGTGCTCCGACCAAAGGCAGAGAGACCTACCGTGGTGCATGGCCGATCGCATACAAGGCAAGTCCGTTTGAATTATCAAGCGAAGAATATGGCTACAATGTCAAAGTAAACTACTGGATGCCGTTCGTATACGGTCAGGGACTTCACGACGCATCCTGGCAGTCTTCCTTCGGAGGAAACCGCTACAAATCCGGCGCCGGCAGCCACGGTTGCATCAACCTCCCTGAAGACCAGGCAGCTCTGATCTACAATACGATCGATGGTGGCTATCCGATCATCATCTATTAAATAAGAAGACCGCCCCGGTTTGGGGGGCGGGGGTTTTGTGG